>CAZXJK010000080.1:0-10122 GCA_964640895.1 uncultured Methylomonas sp. | reverse complement strand
GCCGCGCCATACTTTCGGGATTTTATTAAATTCTCGGTAGTAGCAATTCATTTAATTTCGTGTTAACTTTAAAACTAGCATGTATCTATTGGAGAAAGCATATGCTTGAACAAAAAATGATAGTCAATCGCTATATCAATCTTACCTTAGCTACGCCAGCCATGCCAACCTATACCAATGGTGACTTTGTTTCGGTTCCAGTACAACAATGCTACTTACAGGAATCGACTGGTATTTTCACTAAAAGCAGTAATGTGCAAGCTGGTATAGGAGTCAAAGCGCATAGAAATTTCAAATGGCTACCTTGGTTACCTGGAGCAATATCAGAAGTGGCGCTAGTTGGTTCAGATGTGTTAACTGGCCCAATGAGTGGCTGTTGGCTGGTTACCTATCGAAAGCCATCAGGTGTCCCATACGCAGCCCATTTAGGTACGGATGTTGCGAGCATTCCTAGGACTACTGCCGTCAATGCCGCATGGAATGCATTGGCACTAGCAAATCCTGTTGATATTATTGGCGGCTTTAATCCTCTTAGGCATTGGAATGGCAATTTTCCAAATCGCAAAAATAGCGAGCCTGCCCTAGCACCTAAAATTTTTGGCTTATATACAATCAGTGGTGACTATTATACCATTGTGGCTTATCAACAAACCAACCCCAACACTAAATTGCGTATCGCTGGCATCCAGAAAATACAATCAGTCCCATTAGTAAGATTACAGCAAGTTGATCAGCCAGGGCCATAAGGATGGAGAATGGATGAACTTTCATTAGAAAGTTCTGCATTTAAGTCTTGTAATCCTCTAAGATGCGGGAGGGTTTATAAAAGCTCTTGGATCTCAGCTTGCACTTGAGCAACGGAAACGTCGGTAAAGCCTGTGACACCCTCTAAGGATTTCAACTTAATTCGGTTTGCTATTGAACTCTTGAATTCCGCCTGCAAAATAATAGCCTGCGCATTTAATGGTGGTGTAAATTCAGGGGTCGAGCTGCGATAAATAGCAATTTGTGGAACACCGACTGCGGCAGCAATATGCATTAAGCCGGAATCATTACTAATAGCTAAGGTAGCACAGGCCAGTAAATCAACGGCATCTAAGAGCTTGGTTTTGCCACATAAATTAAGTAGCTCACAGCCACTTTTTTGCTCTATTTCTAATGCGGTATCGTAGTCTTTAGGTGAGCCTAGCAACATTACCTGACAACCCGCAGTAACTAAATCTTTAGCAATGTCTGCATAATTTTCTGTCGGCCAGCGCTTTGCAGGGCCAAATTCAGCGCCTGGCATTAAGGCTATCAACGGCTTCTTGGTATTAATGTTTAATTTGTCGAGCCATTGCTCGGCATTGGCTTGATCTACTGTTAATTTAGGTGCTGAGATTTGTGCTAACTCGGGAATATCAGCCTTTGCAGGCAAAGCTAAAGAGACATAACGCTGTACCATATAAGGTAATTTATCGGTATCCAGTTTACGCCAGTCATTTAATAAACCGTAGCGCATTTCTCCCAGAAAACCAGTACGTTTAGGGATCTTGCACCAATAACCAATCAATGCAGACTTCCAAGTAATCGGCATGGTAATCACTTGGTCATAGTGTTTATTTTTTAACTGCGCAGCCATGGCGCGGCGTACTTGCCAGCTAAATTTACCGCGTTGCACCTCAATTTTATAATGGTTGCTGACTTCAGGCATACGCTGTAATAAATCATAAGGCCAAGGTGGTGAAATCACATCCAATTGAGCATCAGGGAATTGTTGCAATAGTGTTTTAAAGAGGGTCTGTGCCATCACCATATCTCCCACCCATGAGGGAGAAAAAATTAGAATTTTCATATTTTTAAGGCATCTACTTTGGTTAAAACTTGCGCAACAGTAATATTTTGCATGGCACTCAAACTGGAGATTTTTTTCTGCCAAGCTAACTCTGTTGCGGGCTTATGCATCACTTCTTGTGCAGTTTGATCGTAAATATTAATACAATTTTCTAATTGCAGATAAGGGCCAATATACTCAGGTCGAGTCACTGCATATAGGCCAATAACAGGGGTAGCCATTGCATTGGCAAGATGTAAGGGGCCTGTGTCAGGCGAAATAACTAAGCTGGCTTGTTGAAGAATAGCGGCCAGTTGGGTCAGGGTGGTTTTACCAATTAAGTTGAGGCAAGCTGCGGATAATTGTTGTTGAATCTGTTGGCCAAATTCAACTTCGGCAATACTAGGCCCGCCCGTTAATACAATTTGTTGCTCAGGATATTGCTGCTGTAATTGCTTGATAAGTTCAATATAGTTTTGTTGGCTCCACGTTTTTTCTTGAGTGGAAGCCATTGGGTTAACCGCAATCCATTGCGGACTGGCTTGTAGTTGCTCACTCGCCCAGAGAGTATCCTTGTTACTAATCGGCAGCATAAGGTCAGCGGCAGTTATTTCTAGCGGCTTATCAATGCCTGTAAATTTTTGCGCTAAAGCAAAAAATATTTCTACTTGATGTAAATGACTGGGTAAATCATAAGCTGTATTGGTAAACAGCTGATGGCCTTCACGAGTATAAGGTGAGCCAAAGCCAGTTTTATGCTCAGCAGCTAATAGTGCCATGACCAAATTACTGACCAAGCTGGTTTGAAAGCTCAGTAACTGGCCTATATTGGCATTCTTCCATTGTTGTCTAAACTGCCAATAAGCACGGATAGATTTGGGCTTATCAATTGCAACAACATTGACTTCAGTCAGTTCCGCTAAGAGACTGGCTATCGGCCGATCGATCAGCCAATCAATTTGCGTTTCGGGAAATTGTTTTTTTAATAGGCGTACTGCAGGCAGTAGCATTAATACATCGCCTATCGCAGATAGGCGGATAATAGTGATTTTATCGGGTGGATTGGCGGTATTAAGCATGTATTGCCTGAGACATAATAAGAATTAAGTTTGATTTTAGCATTCAAATTAGGTGCTGGAAAATTAGGTTTTCTGTATATATAGGTAGATGAGCTGGAAGCTAAGTGACTACAAATGAGCTGAAAACATATTCACACCCTTTAATAGCAATGGCAAAGCACAATTGATATGCACGTTATCTTGATTAAGCTCTGGGTCATCAACAGGTATTAACTGTACCTGCTGTGCACCTACCGACTGAAAATAATCATAGGCAAGTTGAGAGTTATTAAAAGGCACTTGGCCATCATTTATACAATGCAATAAATACATTGGCGTACTAGGAATCCAATTTTGATAGGTATTATTTTCTGCAAGTGCCGCCATGATTAATGAATTTTGCGAGCCTGCAAGCTGTGCCTGAAATTTAGCAGAGTATAGTTCTTGTTTTTCAGGAAGGAAAGCATTGATAGCCCAATGACTATTTAGCCCATCATACAAATCCGTAATGCTTTGTGCATAAGGTGCTTGAAAAATATCACTGAGTTGTTCGCTATAGCCATAAATTTGATTGGCTGCCAATAGGGTGTAAGGTAAATAATAGGGACTGGCAAGTGGTGCTGCAGTGGCGAACTGCTCTTGTAAGGTCATGACTAAGTCATAGGAGCCAGCTAAAGGGGCTGAGGCGGTTACTGTAAATTCATCAGCGTAGTTTTGTTGCAATTCGCGATGTACTGCCATGGTTGCATAGCCGCCTTCAGAATAACCAATTAAAAATAGCTGATTATTTAAGCTAATATTATGTTCAGCAGTCAGTTGTTTGGTTGCACGCAAGGCATCAATAACCGCCGTCGCAAGCGAGTGAGCATGTAAAAATGGGTGTAATAACTCTGAGTCGCCTAAGCCCAAATAATCAGTAGAAACCACCACATAACCACTGGCGGCAAAACTAAGAGTCGCTATATCAATAGGGTCTTGGCTAGGAGCTGCTGTTCTTAATACTTTGGTGCCATGTTGATAAGCTATCAGTGGGTAGCTATTGTCAATATCATCAGGGAATGCAATTAAGGCGGAAGCACCCGTTATCAAGCCTGCAGGATCGATAGTTTGATAGCTAATACGATATACCTGAATGGCATTTTTTGCACTAATAGCAAAATCTGTGCTCTGCTGCGCATTAAATAAGCTAACCATCAAATCAAATTGTTCACGACTGATGCTATTGACTAAAGTGGCTGTATTGACTTTGCCACGCTCGGAGTGGCTTTCATCGCTAAGCACAAGATCATTGATTGTAAAAATATCCCCTTGTTGATAGCTAATATCGGCATCGTAAAGTTGGCCTGCAAAATTTACCCGCTGTACCGTAAAATCTAATGCGGTATTAACGGTAGTGTTAGTGCCATAGACAGGATGGTCTGATCTAGGAATAGCTGATTTTAATTGTAGTTGCTGGCTGTTAATGAGCGAAAATTCTGCCTGATAATTTTGTCCTTGATAATGCAAAAATGGCACATATAAGGTTTGATTTTGTGCAGAAAACAAAGCATCTCCCAGTACAAAATGAGATGGGGTGAGCAATAATAAAAGTATCGTTACGCGACTAAATGAAGGCTGCATAATGGGATTTTTTTTGAAAAATAATGAATATACCTAATAACTGAAGCATAGACTAAAATTGTCGTTAAGACATAGACTTTGGCTTATTTAAATCTAACCACCCTGCACCGCCTCCCAAACTGGCAATAGCAACTCACAACAATATTTCTCAAACTCTTCTCCCAACAACTCCTCAACTGATTCTATATTCTGATACAGCAAACCTAATTCAGGTTCATAGCTTTTTTCCAACGCATCGCTAAACGCTGTTTGTGCTTTTAACAAAGCAGGTACTTTACTGCGACTTTTGGGTTGATTTAAACTATATTGCTGCTTGATATAAACAAAAGCCGCTTCGGTAAAAAATATATCGGGTTGGCTTTGGCCTGCGAGAAAATATTGTATAAAACGCTCTAATTCATCGCCCTGAATATGCACAGGCAAAAAGCTGATAAAGTCATCTTGAGTGACTAAATGAGTGCTTTGTGGCTGGATACGGTTGCTAATTAAATGATGTAGCCAAGCAACAATGAAATCTTTGCCTTTCATCGGCGAATAGCGATAAAACAAACTGCCTTCGCTGTATAAATTTGCTAAAGTGCCAGTGAGTCGCAGCTCACCGATAGCAATATCAATGGCTAATGGTGCTATTGGATCACCGACTTCTTTGGCGGCAATTTTACTGACAAATTGTTCAATTTCTTGCTCCAAAGAATTAAAGACCACTACACCTAGTTCACCTACTATCCAGCGACCTTGCGCTTTTAGTTTGGCTAGTGATAAATTACTATCCTGTAATTTTGCCTCAACCCATTGCTGATTGATCAGGTAACTCTCCATGCCGTCTAAACTAAATACTTCACGTTCAGGGGGATCGCTCTCAATTTGGCTCAGGCGAATACTTAAGATCTTTTGTAAGAAATATTTTTGTGGGTGGCGATAAAAAGCAAAGAGATCATTAACATCTATGCTGCTACGCGGTTCATTTGTTAAGTCCCCTTGCCACCAAGCCGTTGCTTCAGCTTGTTGCCGGCGTAGTGCGCAGGCGGTGGCATAATCCACTTGGCTATAGCTGATTAAGCTAGCATCTTGCTTAAAATAGCGGGGACTAAAGCCTTGCAGTGGTTGTTTGGTTACTAGGTCTATTAATTGATAGTGCGACTGCATAATATCTAGCAATTCATGCAGGATCACAGAGGCAGGTATGGTTTCATTTTCACTGATGGATTGACCAATATAGGTGATAATTAGTTGTTGGCGGACTGATAATAAAATTTCTAAAAATTGGTAACGGTCATCGGAGCGGCGCGAGCGGTCTCCTGGCTTAAAGTCATTGGCTAATAAATCAAAGGTTAAATGTTGGTCAATATGCGGGAACTCACCTTCATTCATGCCCAATAAAGCAATGACTTTAAAGGGAATTGAACGCATTGGCAACATTGAGCAAAAAGTCAGCTGGCCACGCAAAAAACCGTTGGCAGATTTGCTTTCCTCTACTCGACCTTCTAGCCAAGATAAAATAACTGCTAATGCAACGGGTTGTTGGTGCAGCTCAGCTAATTCAGTATTGAGCTCTTGCAGTATTTCAGTCACCTGCCGTTTTTCAGCTTGTTGATTGGCATCTAATGCTTCCGCAGGAAACAGCAAATCCAGAAAATAGATTAAACGGTTTGCCCAATTTTCTAGGGTATTGGCTTTGGCTAATTCACGACTGGCACTAAAGAGCAATTGTAGAAAATTATGCAAACCACCTAGTGCTTGCGCTGAAGTTCCTTCAATGTCTATATAAGGTAGCGTGCCTGCAATAAAGTCATCGTCTGAACCAACGGCATAGCCCATTAGCATGCGCTCCAAACCTGTCTGCCATGTATTTTCAGGTGATTCAGGTAATTGTAATTGCTTTTTATGTTGTGCAGATTTTCCCCAGCGGATATTTGTTGCTGCAACCCAATGGCCGATTAGTTCAACATCGGTTGCATTTAAACCAAAGCAACGATAGACCTCTTCTTGCTTTAATAAGTCCATGACCTCTTGCCAACCAAAGCGGCCTTGGGTAATGCGCAGCAAGCGCAGAAAGGCATCCAGTGAGCTATTGGTGCTGCGTAAACTACGGTCGGCAATGGCATGTTGAATATCATCAAATACCGCGCTGATAAAGGGTGCGTATTGTTGGATATCGGGTGCCATAATCACAATCTCGCGCAATTCAATATCGGGATAAGTTTCTAAGGCATGTAAAATCTGATTTTTTAATACTTCAATTTCGCGTAGTCGCGAATGACAGGAGTGAATGCTGATGGAGTGATCATTTTCCAGCGGGAACGCTTCAGTTAAATTATTGAGAATATCATTTTGCAAGTGCTGCAGATTCGTTAAAGTTTCTGATTCATTTGTTGCTTCATTCTCAGCAAAACTATCTAACTCAATTGCAAAGGCACGATCAAGTAACATTTGTTGATACTCTCGACCTTGCTGACCTAGACTGGCTAATAAAGGGTGGCCATTATCAAACTCTTCTAAATCTGCTTGTTTGCGCGCAACAATATCAGCCCAAAAAGCTTGTGCGGGATTGAGTAAGTATAGGTGCACATCGGTATGCCGAGCCAGCCCTTGCAGGAATTCCATAAATAAAGGCGGCATGGTATTGAGCCCAAAAATGGAAATACGCTCAGGTAATTGTGCGCTTAAAGCCTGTTCATCTAATTGGTTAAACAGGGTAATGGCTTGTAGCCATAACGCACCACGATGCTGCGCACCTATTTGCGCGGTCAACTTTTTCCATAATGCTTGCTGCCATTTTTCGGAAGTACTGTTGAAGTGTAATTTACCAACTTGCCAATTATTCAGCATGGTTGGGCGCATCATTTGGTATTGGTCAAAAATCTGCGCTAAATGAGTTGCTAATTGAAAGCGTTTTAAGTCTATATTTTCGCCACTGAGGTATTGGCGTAGTGGAGCAAAGACCGGGTCATCTAAATCGCGTAATAAGAGTTCAAAGCGCCACACCATTAATTCCCGGTCAAAACTGTCTGAGTGCAATGATTGTTGTACATCACGCGCCATTTGGCTGAAGAATTTCCCTGGGAATAAAAATTCAAAATTAGCAAAGACTTGCAGGCGTTGTGCCAGTTGTTGTGATAGCCAGCGCTCCATGCCTTGGCTTTGGATTAAGAATACTTCTTTGCTGAACGGTGAAGACAGTGGCGCAGTTTGAATAATCGTGGCGAGATGTTCGAGTAAATGTTCGGTTTTATTAGAGCTGTGCAGGATGAACATGGTTTATATCACAATAAATATAGGGCGGTTATTGGTTTCTTCCTCTTGTGAGGAGTGCAATAGAAAGGTGTATAAGTAACCAAGCACAATTACTTTAACATTTTACTTGTTTTTGTTTTCCATCTTCAGTGTTGCATAAATAGTTGCGTAGCCAGCTATGCGCCTATTTATGCGCCTTGAAGATGAAAAAAAATCCTGCGTATTGTAGTTAAATTAATTATGCTTGGGTACTTAGGGTACGTATAAATAGTAACGTAATTGACTAAGCTGTAGCAAAAATACCTCAACATCAGCTTTAATATTATGGTGCTCAGTACATATTTAGAGCGATAAAATTATCACGGCTTACTGTGGGGTAAATATTAATAGCTTAGTTTTTTAGTTGGTTATTAATAATGCCAATATGTAATAATAAGTTAAAGCTTGCATCTATTGTTTATTTTGTGTAAAAGTGTGGGCTATATTAACAAATAATAATAAATAAAAACACTCAATACTTAGGGGATCTTATGAAAAATACGACTAAAACTTTAACGACAATTGGTACTGCTGTCGCTGCGTCATTCTCTGCTTCTGCTGTGAATGCAGAAAGTAATCCTTTTGCGATGAATGACTTAAGCAGTGGCTATATGCAAGTTGCACAATCTGATAAAGCAGGTGAAATGAAGTGCGGCTCTAAAATGACCAATAAGAAAGAAGCTGCTTGTGGTGAAGGTAGATGCGGTAGCATGATGGACAATGGCAAGATGAAAAAAGGCTTGGAAAAAGCCTGTGGTGCCATGATGAAAGGTAAGGAAGGTGCTTGTGGTGATATGAAAGCTAAATCTACAAGCTCAATCACTAAAAATTCAAGTTACTCGGTCAACACATCAGGTTGGGGCAACAAAAAAGCTGCTGAAGGCAAGTGTGGCGAAGGCAAATGCGGTAGCATGATGGAAAATGGTAAAATGAAAAAAGGCATGGAAAAATCATGTGGTGCCATGATGAAAGGCAAGGAAGGTGCTTGTGGTGATATGAAAGCTGATAAGCAAAAGTCCAGCAAAAAAATGGATATGGGTGGCATGAGCGGAATGAAAGGCATGCAAGGAATGTGTGGTGGCATGATGGAAAATGGCAAAATGAAAAAAGGCATGGAAAGCATGTGCGGCGCGATGATGAAAAGCAAGGAAGGTGCTTGTGGTATGGGCAATATGAAAGGCATGGATGGTATGAAAGGTGGAATGGGTAATATGAAGGGAATGAAAGGCGGTGAAGCGAGTTGTGGTGCAATGGTTACACCTGAGCAAGCTGCGGGAAAATAATAGCGGCTAAAAATAACTCCCCCTTCAATAATTGAAGAGGGAGTTATAAAAGGATATATTTCCTATTGTTAGCGCGTCATCTTGAGGTGTAGGTTGACTGAATTTAATATGGATCTGCCCCTGCTTATTTCTTTCATTGCTGCGTAGTGCATAGTTTAGCTGATGTTATTTTATGTGTTATATTATTGGTGTTATTAATAGATTGTAAATAAGATGCCATGAAAAATACTGGACAGGCTGAACACGATAAAATAAGAACCACCTTATACCTGACGCTGGAAAACAAACAGGGTCTGGATCGCATACCTCGTGGTCAAAAAACGGCGTTGATGAATAGAGCGATTGCCGACGCACTGAAAGAATTGGAAAAAAAAGAAAATGCCAAGCAGTTTATCGATATGATTGCCGGGATTGATCCCGTGCCAACAGAGCTTGCATCAGAAGACATCATTCGGCAGCTTAGAGAAGGCAAAGAGACTGATGAATAAAGTGGTTTTGGATGCATGTGTATTTGGTAAATTATTTTTGCAAGAGCCCGACCACCAACAAGCACTCGAATTGATTACCAAGTTGACCAACAGTAATATTCAGGTGTTGGTGCCGTCTTTATTTTTATATGAAGTTTTGAGTATTGCAGCCGTCAGTCGCTTTCCGACCCAAAGTGCTTATGATTTGATTAGCCAATATCAGCGAGCCAATTTGGATATCGTAGAACCAGATCAGCAGACTATTTTAAAAGCCATTGCAATATGTGAGCAGGGGCATGCAAAATCAGGGTTCCCTTCTTTTTATGATGCAGCCTATCATGCATTAGCGATTATCAATGAATGTCATTTTATTACTGCGGATAAACGTCATATTGCCAAAGCAAAAAATTTTGGTCATGTGACATTACTGAGCGATTGGCAGGAACTTTTCAACTAAGGAAAATACTGCTAATAATTGTTTATTCGTGCCGTTTTTTAGGAACTAAGTAAAATGCTATAATTTAAAAACTGTGCATCTGTCACTGATAGAATGTGCTTAGGCACCTGGAAACACACATCATCCATCTTTACTGGTTTTTTTGTCCGTC
>CAZXJK010000079.1:0-10453 GCA_964640895.1 uncultured Methylomonas sp. | reverse complement strand
GGGTGAGTTTCTTGAGAGTCAAGCTGTAAAAAATTTAAAAACTGGAAGATCGAGTATAACAAAGCCAATAGAATGAGCTATTTATACCTTTTAGAGTCCAAACTCAGTTTAATTACCACATTCCTATAACGCTTTTATGAGATCCTGATTTTAAAAAAATAGTATATGGCAAAAAATCCAAAAATAAAAATATACTATTTAATTTTCAATAAGATACATAATTTTTATTAAATCCATATTCTCTTAATTAAATTAATATTTTGACTCGATACATATTTGTTTTGACACGATACTAGTTATCATGATGAAATACACCCGTCACTTACGAGTACCTTACTCACTGACATCAATGAGACAATAATAATAATAAACAGTCTTAACTGTATTAATAACAGTTTTTTTATAAAAATAATAACGAGGAAAGTCTAATGGCTGAAGAAAAAGATAACTCAAACCTATATATCGGCGGAATCATTCTAATTGCAATCATCGGTGTTTTTATCCTAAAAGGTAGAGAGACTGAGCATTTAGAATCTGGTGCTTCAACCGCATCAACTCAAGCAGCATTTGACGCTGCCGATGCAAAAAGAAAAGCTCAGAAAAATGTTTTTGAATAAGATCCAATAAATGTAAGATTTAGCTACAATTAATGAATTATTTTTATAATTCATATCAATGAAAATGACCACCTTAATCAATATTGATTAAGGTGGTTACCCCGCTTATTTAAAACCCAATTTCACCCTATTCTGAACCACCTATAAATTTTATCCGCATAATATTTTTGGGTAATTTCTGTTTTATTTTCAATAAGATAAAGACCTCCTGCAATGACAGCTGATTTAGTTGTTCCTCTGAGGTATAACGCAATGCAAAAAAACTATTTTGCTGTCCAGCAGGATACTTTGACTTTATATCAGCAATAACCTGCTTAACCAACTGTCTAGCTTGCTTTATATCACGCCCTTCATTACTTAGCCTCTGTTTACTTTCTCCCTTAAAAGACTCTGGCTCTACAGGAGCTTTAATAGACTTACGCATTGCAGCCAAGCGCTTACTATTACCCAAACCCACTAAATTACCCGCACCAACTGCACTCATTTTTTGCGTATTTTTCATATTTTAAAATTATCTGCCTGCCATTTTTTTAACGCATTCAAATACAACTCACCTTCCACCGAACGTACTCTTTGCCCAAGACTATCTATGGTATCTCCAGCTAAAACAGGAACCCGACACTGCAACAACACAGGCCCTTCATCATACACAGCGTTAATAACCTGTACCGAAGCACCACTTTCATTATCACCTGCTTGTAATACTGCAGCATGCACAAAATCACCATACATTTTATGTCCACCGTGCAATGGTAATAGTGAGGGGTGAATGTTTAATATTTTATTGCTGAATGCTTGCAATGTCTCAGCACCGATCTTTTTCATATAGCCAGATAAAACCACAATATCAGTCTCAGCAATTTTTAAGGCCTCTTTAATGGCTTGATCCTCATTTTCAGGGTGCGTTTTACTACTAATATGCAGCACTTCAATACCATGCTCTTTACACCAAGGGTCAATGCCTGTGGTTTTATTATTGGTAATTAAAATACCAACCTCAAACTCTTGTAGAGCCTGCTCCCTAATTGCCGAAATAACGTGCTTGGCCGAGCTGCCGCCATGTGAAGCTAAAAAACTTATTTTCATTATTTATTGGATATCCTAATATTATTGGTTGATCACTTTTTGCAACACCGTCCAAGCTGCCAATTTTTTCTGGTAACTCATGGCTGCATAGGCAGGGCTAGTTGAAGGCAATCTAGTGTAGGCTAGAGATTTATGTTGTGCAGCTAATACTGGCCAAATATGTTTTTTATATAAACTTTCTGCAGTCCCCCCGTTAAAATAAACCTGGGTAACAGACAGGTGCTCTGCAAAAAAAACGTTAAAATCATTCATTTTCATAGAATTTTTTTCAATAGCTGAATCTAGGCTTCCTTGGCGCTGACAGGACTTTAAAACATCCCAAATCACAATTCCCTTAGCCTGCAAAACTTGCTGGCCCTGATCATAATCCAAAGGGATATAATCATTAAACAGTGCCGCCATAATTTTCCAAAAAGCATTGCGCGGATGTGCATAATATTGCTGCTTCGTTAATGATTGCACACTGGGCATACTGCCTAAAATAAGGACTCGCGCTTGTGTATTGCCTAAACTATTAAAACTACTCATCATCGTCATGTCATTAGCATAAACAATTTTACTGATTTTAACTATAATTATACTTCCCGCGGTCACAACTGCGGATTTCTAACGACTGAGTTTTTACTGATAGCTTTGTTGCTGAAACAGTTATATAACCTGCTATGCGCCTGTTTAAGCGCCTTACCATCAACAAAAATCAGTGCGTTTTAAATTCCACATCCGTGACCGCAGGAAGTATATTTGCGATAATGCACGGCCTACATTTAAGTGTGCTTGCACACTCACTTCCTTACTTTGATATTTATAATAACTAAACTATGTGGTTTAAAAATCTAGCTATTTATCGTTTGACTGAAACCTTCACTTTATCGCCAACTGAATTAGAAGAAAAGCTGGAAAGCTTGCGCTTTAAACCCTGTGGCTCTACCGAGGAATTCAGCTACGGCTGGACATCACCTTTAGGCCGTGGCTCTGACCAACTCGTCCATCAAGCCAATGGATTCATGATGCTATGTGCGACCAAAGAAGAAAAAGTCCTACCTAGCAGCGTTATTAATGAAATGGCCGCAGAAAAAATTGCGGAAAAAGAAGAACAAGAAGTTCGCAAATTATCAAAAAAAGAGCGTACCGACCTAAAAGATCAGATTATCTTTGAACTTCTACCGCGTGCTTTTTCATTTTCAAAAAGAACCTTTGCCTATATTGACCCTAAAGGGGGTTGGTTAATTGTTGATGCAGCATCGGCCAAAAAAGCCGAAGACCTTATTAGCTTTTTACGTAAGAATTTAGGCTCGTTACCTGTCGTCCCCATCAGTAGCAAAGATAAACCTGTTAGTACCATGACGCAATGGCTACTACAAAATGACACACCTGCTGATGTTCTGATTGAAGACGAGTGCGAATTAAGAGCACCAGAAGAGGCTGGCGGCATCATTCGCTGCAAGCGCCAAGACCTAGCTGCCCCAGAAATTAAAAACCACTTAGATACGGGTAAACAAGTGATTAAACTGGCTGTTAGCTGGTCAGACCGACTGTCATTTATTGTTGATGAAAACTTATCGATTAAACGTTTAAAATTCTTAGACCTTATTCAGGATCAAGTAACTGATACTGACGCGGCAACGGCTGAAGAGCAATTTGATGTTGACTTTACCATCATGTCACAAGAACTGAGTAGCTTTCTACCACGTCTGTTAGAAATATTTGGCGGCGAAAACCGTCTTTAATGTTCACTTTACGTCACTCATGGAAAATAACGTTCGCTAGTGCTTTATTGTCATTAAGCACTAGCACCGCAGCAGTTTCTTTCTTTTTGCCAAATTCTGATAAAGATAGCTTAATTAAAGAATTTGTTAGTGGCATCAACAAACAAACTATTGCCCAAAAAGGTGATGATTTACTTGATATAGCCCGCCGTTTTGACTTAGGTCAAAATGAAATCATACGCTTAAATCCTAAGGTTGACCGCTGGCTACCTAAAGCAGGCACTGAAATTCAACTGCAAAGTGAACGTTTATTACCTGATGCGCCACGCTCGGGGGTGGTGCTCAATCTACCCGAGTTTCGTTTATATTATTTTTCTAAAAAAAACAAAGGCTCTCCTGCTAGCGTTATTACTCACCCTATCAGTATCGGGCGACAAGATTGGGAAACCCCTTTGGGGCAAACCAAAATTGTGGCAAAAAAAGAAAACCCTAGCTGGCGACCACCTGAGTCAATTAAAAAAGAACATGCAGAAAAAGGTGACCCTTTACCTGATGTTGTTCCTGCAGGGCCAGATAACCCTTTAGGCTTATTTGCCATTCGTTTAGGCATTCCTGGGTATCTTATTCACAGCACTAATAAACCCTATGGTGTTGGTTTGCAGGTAAGTCACGGCTGCATCCGCATGTATCCAGAAGATATTGAAAAACTATTCCCGATCATCAGTGTAGGCACTCTGGTAACTATCGTTAATCAAGCCGTTAAGGTTGGCTGGTTTGAAGGAGACCTATATATAGAAGTGCATCCGCCACTAGAAACACATCAAGCAGATGATTTGTTGGATATTGCGCTAGATTTAATTGAACAGGCTAATGCTGGAGTTCTTCCCGTGCTGAATGGCTCTGAACTAAGGCGCGCCTTAGTAGAAAAGAAAGGCTTGCCTGTAAAAATTTACCCACAGCCTAATAGGCAAACGAACAACAACGCCGATTTAAATTAGACAAAAAAAAGCCCATTAATTATTTAAAATTAACGGGCTTTTAATTAAGGCACCTGAAAACAAATAATCATCCATCTTTTCTGGTTTTTTTGTCCGTCATCAGTACTGTAGCAATCGTTACGTAGCCTGCTATGCGCCTATTGCTACAGCACTAATGACAAACAAAAATCCTGCCAAAATATTGGATGCTTATTTATTTCCAAGTGCCTAATGCTGTATTAGGGACGAAAATTCAACAATACCCTCACCCCTTAACCAATATTATTTCATCATTGCTTTATTAAGCATACGATCTAATTTTAGGTTTGTTTCAGCTGCTGACTCTGCTGCACGGTTAGCTGCTGCCGTTGCTGCTGCTGAATTTGCTGCTGCATCACTTGCATCACGCGCTGCTTGGTCTGCTTTTGCAGAAACTGCTGCAGTTTGCGCTTTTACAGTATTAATATCAGCTTGCAATCTGTCTACATCGCTATCAAGTACTGAATTACCAGCACAACCAAACAGCATACTTGTACCTAAGATTACCGCAGAAACTTTTAATAATTTAATCATTTGCATTATTCCTAAAAAAACAAAACTAAAATTCAGACCTAACTGTTAATGCACGAACTAAAAAAGCACACTTAAAACTTAGGCTTATAAATATACCGTCATTTATAAAAACAAGAATATATATAAGCTAATTTTATCGTGTTTTAAATCGATTGCCAATATTATTTTATTTCCACTCGCATTCCTTGAAAAACCCAGCGTGCAAGCCGATCAATTTGCTTATTTGAAACAGCAACACAACCATGTGTCCAGTCAATAGCACCATGCACTTGGCCATTACCACGCCCTACCCCATGAATACCTATTCTGCCCCCTAATATTGTATCTTGCGGTGGTAATTTATTGTTACGATGTGCCTGCATAATTCTCTGGTAGTCAGCATAGGGGACCCTTTCTGAATACAGCGCCAAACCGGCATCTTGTGTAGATGGATAATTCAAGCCAAAAAACTTCCTAAAATGACTTTTATCATTCCTATAAGCAATACTATAGCGACCAATCGGCGTAATATCATCCCCTGACTTTTGCTTATGGCTTGCACCCTTTCGGCCGATAGAAATATTGGCAAATGAAGCTAAAACAGCCTCCCCCTGCCGAACGTATATGACTTTCTTTTGGGTATCTACCAATAACCAAATTGGTTCTTGGGCAAACGTTACGCCAGCAAAAAAAAGCGTTAATAAGAATGTTAAGTATCGCATAAATGGCTATAATGCTCATATCTGAGGCTAAAATATAATGTAAGGGGCTTTAATAATAATGCAAATAAAAACAGTTCAAACTCAAGCTTATTCTGATCAAAAACCGGGCACTTCCGGCTTAAGAAAAAAAGTTAAAACCTTTCAACAGGCTCATTATCTAGCCAACTTTGTGCAAGCCATTTTTGCCTCCCTAGAAACGAGTGATAATAAGGCACTTGTTATTGGTGGTGATGGCCGCTATTTTAACCGTGAAGCTATTCAGATTATCATAAAAATTGCCGCAGCAAATGGCTTTACTGATTTTATTATTGGCCAAGATGGACTACTCTCCACTCCAGCGGCTTCACATCTTATCAGAAAATATAAAACATTAGGTGGTTTGATTCTTTCTGCCAGTCACAACCCTGGTGGTCCTGATGAAGATTTTGGCATTAAATATAATATCAGTAATGGTGGCCCTGCCCCAGAACAGTATACAGATGCTTTTTACTCCTATAGTCAAAGTATAAGTTCCTATAAAATAGCCGAATTTCCTGATATTGATCTCAACACGATCGGCGTACAACAAATAGAGCAACTTAATATTCGTATCATTGACCCTGTTGATGATTATGCCGACTTAATGGCTTCATTATTTGATTTTGATTTACTAAAACAACAAATAAGTTCTGGCAAACTCAGCTTATGCTTTGATGCCATGCATGCTATTACTGGCCCTTATGCAACGCGTATTTTAGAAGATATATTAGGTGCCCCCAAAGGTTCGGTTATTAACGCTGTGCCGCTAGAAGACTTCGGCGGTCACCACCCTGACCCCAACTTGGCGCATGCCAAAGAGCTAGCAGAACTGATGTTTAGTGCCGATGCACCTGACTTTGCTGCCGCCTCAGATGGTGATGGTGATAGAAATATGATTCTTGGCAATAATATTTTTGTCACACCTAGCGATAGCTTGGCCATCATCGCAGCGAATGCAGAGCTTATTCCAGGCTATGCTGGCGGTATAAGTGGCGTAGCACGCTCTATGCCTACCAGCCAAGCAATAGATCGCGTTGCTAAAGCAATGAACTTACCTTGCTTTGAAACACCAACAGGCTGGAAATTTTTCGGTAATTTACTGGATGCTGACAAGATTACTTTATGTGGTGAAGAAAGTTTTGGTACTGGCTCAAACCATGTACGTGAGAAAGATGGTTTATGGGCAGTATTATTTTGGCTGAATATTGTTGCTAAAAAATCTCAACCAGTCAGCCAAATAGTGACCGAACATTGGCAACAATATGGTCGAGATATTTATTGCCGCCATGATTATGAAGCAGTTGAAACGGATATTGCCAATGGTATTATGGAGCATTTACGTGCACAACTAGGCGCACTGGCAGACCATCAATTCGGATCTTATCAAGTACAATATGCTGATGAATTCAGTTACACTGACCCTATTGATAATAGTATCAGTAACCAACAAGGCATCCGTATTGGCTTTACCGATGGCTCACGTATTATTTTCCGCCTATCAGGCACCGGCACAGTTGGAGCGACATTACGTATTTATTTAGAAAAATATGAAGCCGATACCAACAAGCACCAACAAGATCCGCAAGATGCACTAGCCGAACTAATAGAGCTTGCTGAACAGTTTTGTGAAGTTAAAAAGCGCACTGGGCGAGTTGAACCAACTGTTATTACTTAATTTACACTTCGTGCAACCACAGGATGCGAACAAATAGCTTACTGCTTTTTTTCGCATCCCATTATCACCAAGAAACACCTAGTGCACACCACTAAACCCCATTCTCATACCCAATAATTGTCGCCCGACAAAGTCTTAAGCAAGCCCTATAACGGCACTATTTGCAGTTGTATTATTCTTGTTTATAAATGATCCAGACAAACTCATTATCATGCTAACCTGCATACTAGCGAGTACTTTAACCTCTATTCTTATAAAATTTTAAGTTATTAAAAACGTGAACAATATATCTTTGTGTACAAATTTATTCACGTACTATGGCGCATATGTTTTATATTTCATCTTGCTACCTATTTGTAGCTCTGATGAATTAAGGAGCCGAGAATTCAACAACATTCTCGTTCCTAAAGATTGCCCATACTAAGGCACCTGGAAACACACATCATCCATCTTTACTGGTTTTTTTATCCGTCATCAGTGCTGTAGAAATAGTTACATAGCCTGCTATGCGCCTATTGCTACAGCACTGATGACAAATAAAAAACCTGCCTAAATATTGGATGCTTATTTATTTCCAAGTGCCTAAGCTTTTAACTTATTGGGCCTTAGACTTAACAATCAAAGCAAGAGGAAATTCAGAGTGAATGAGATTAATGAAATCACTAGCATCATTAGTAAAGGCAGCCTAGAACAGTTAATAACTTTGCTGGACCAATCCCCCCAATTAGTCAATCAACTCTTAGTCAGTGAGCAGAAAAAAATACCTAGTACGCTATTATTATTAGCCATAACTTACAATCAAACTGATAAAGTTGCGTTAATCTTAGAGCGCGGCTGTGAACCAAACAACCAACCTGAGCACCCGATTAGCAAGCTCATTAGCTCTACCATCTTTGCCGACTCGCCCAATAAAGAGATACTCAAATTATTAATTCAACATCAAATGCAGTTTCCTCATGACCATCGTAACTGCAAAGGATTTATTACTGACGATCTCACCAGTATCTACAACCATGACAATGCCGAATTCCTACAACTCATGCTGGAATTAGGGTTTAACCCCGTGACTACCGAGCAAATAGCCACAACATCAATTATTATGCAGGCGCTTACGCAACGCAAAGGCGACAGTTCTGCAGTTGCAGATTTATTACTAGATTTTGGCTGTTATTTTAATGGCACAGAAATCAACGAGCCCCGTCCAATAGTGACTGCCTTCAATAATAAGCAATACCAATTTGTAACAAAACTTATTGATAAAGGTGCTGATATTGGCCGTATTCAACAGCATTTATTACATAATATTGCTGAAGAACACCCACAAATACCCGAGCACCTGCTTAACCTACTTATCGGTAATGAATCTGATTTTAATGAAAAAGATTACGATGGCGACACCCCGTTACACCTTGCATGCTATGCGAATAATATTAACTTTATCAAATACCTTATTAATAAAGGCGGTGATATTAATGCACTTAATCATTGCGATGCAACTCCTCTTTGCGCGGCCATTCAAAATAATCAAACAGCCGCTATTCAATTATTAATGGAAGCAGGTGCCAACCTAAACTTGCCAAATAAAAAAGGACGACGACCACTGGATATAGCGATATTATTTCCATCATTGAAAAAAATCAGTGCAGCACTAGCAAAAGCAGGCGCAAAATCAAGTAAAGAACCTTCTGCTAACGTCTATACTCACAATAAAATTATTCCAAATTAACCCAGAACATACCCAACTCTATGCAACAAGCGTAGAATTAGGCTCTTCCTCGCCGCAATTTATCCTGCTCTCGTAGAGCGCAGTGACGCTATAAGCGACAAAAGGAATCCGAATAAAAATGTGTGGCGCGCGAGCCTAAGGATATAATTGATGAATAAAACCTTTTTAATGCTAGTCCAATGTCTATTAATTATTACATTTAATGTGGCAAAGGCCAGCTCTATTAAAAAAGACGAGTCAGTCATTTTTTTCCCGACCAATGCCTACCTGCATAATTCGACGTGGATTGTTCCTGTACATGGCTGGATTTTTGAACAAGAACAAAACTCCTTTTGGCGCACACAAACCATCAATAGCTTACCAACTTTGTTAGGCATCAACCCGACACCTGCAAACCAAGCTCTCTATCAGCAACGCAGCCAATACTTTCTAGTTGATAATGAACGGGGTAAAAAAATTCAGGTTGAATTATTAAAGCAGAAATTTAGCATGCAAAAATCTGCTGCAAATGGACATTTCTATGGTGAGTTACAACTGCCACAACAGCTAGTAAAGCAACGAAGCAGCCTCCCTTTGCAAGCTGTCACAAAAAGTAATGATTCACGTTTATTTCAAGGAGAAGTTCATTTTATTGGTCCACAAGGGATATCTATCATTTCTGACATAGATGATACTATCAAGGTTTCCAACGTCGAGGATAAACAAGCTTTATTAGAAAATACCTTTTTCAAGCCTTTTCAAGCTGTTGCTGGCATGAGCAAAACCTATCAGGCTTGGCAACAACAAGGTGCCGTATTTCATTATATTTCTGCTTCACCATGGCACCTATACCCTGCATTATCAGACTTTATCAAAACCGCAGGCTTCCCTGCAGGCAGTTATAACTTAAAACACTTTAGAGTTAAAGATGAGTCGTTTTTTAACCTTTTTTCCGCACAAGCAGATTATAAAAAACCATTAATCGAACAGTTACTACAACGATACCCGCAACGCCAATTTATCTTGGTCGGTGATGCAGGCGAACAAGACCCAGAAATTTTCGCCGATATAGCGCGTTCATATCCTCAGCAGGTGACACACATTTATATTCGTGACCTAAATGCAGAAAAACATGCCGACCGCTACCAAACCAGCTTTCAGAGCATCCCTAAGCCTCAATGGACACTTTTCCAAGCGGGCAGTCAACTCCCTTCACAATTACCCTCTGCAAGCTCTAAATAATTGTTATTTTGGCAGGAACTTACGCCGCGTACTTAACAGGTAATCAAATAAAGGATAAGTCACACACTAGTTAGAATTACCATCAAACAAATGATGCTCATAAGGCACTTGGAAATAAATAAGCATCCAATATTTGGGCAGGATTTTTGTTTG
>CAZXJK010000078.1:5337-10474 GCA_964640895.1 uncultured Methylomonas sp. | reverse complement strand
CACAGGAGGCCAACCTAAAGCATCCGTTAATCGTGTTAAAGATAATTCATGTAGTAAAGCTTCTAAATGCACTTCAACATCATCATATTGCACTGCTGCAAAACTAAACTCCTTGATAGACAAAATACCACCTAATACTTGTAAATTTGCTGGCTGCAATAACTTTAATTGGCGAGCATAGCTACTAAAATCCAACCGCCCTTTGGCGAAAGGAATTGCTTTGACTCTTAATTGCTGCCAAGTTATATAGGAAGCTTGCTGCTGTTCAGCACCCGCCGTCCAATTAAATTGTCCCTCTGCATTATTTATCTGTAGCTGTTGATGCGTATCATGAAGCATTAAGTGCTCAAAATTAATTGCCATACTCGTGAGGCTATTATTCTGTAACACTAAGTCAGCCGTTAACTCCCCCATTAAACTGATACCTGCAAAGTTACTCGCCGCTAAAAAAGGCGTTAAATAGGTCGCACTAACTGCTTGCAACTCTGGAATTTTAATCGCTAATTGTGCTGTTTGCAGTTCAACGGCACCTTGATAATTCAATATACCCGCATCCAGTCGCAACTGTAAAATATTAGAATGTTCTAATTTTACTGTATTAATATTTATTTTTTTGTGCACAGAGTTCCAAAAACCATGCGCTGTTAATGAAATAGTTGCCTCATCAGTAATAGCCAAATAAATTGGCTCCACATACAAACTACCAGCCAGTATTTTGCTATTAAGCTGCCATTGCCAAGCATTATCTTGTTGCGAAGCCTTCAGTTTAGTTTTAACCACTAAATCTTCTGTTGCAATACTCCCTTGCTGATTTTGCACAGAGAGCTTATTTAATATCGCTGTCAGCAATAGTGCCTGAATATCCTCTCCTTTGCCATCCAGCTCAATTGCCATACTCATATTACCTTGCTGTACTGTTAATGCAGGTACTGCAAGCAAGGTTGATAATTTGCTTACGTCAATATGACTAGCTTTTAACTTAAGTCGCCATTTTCCTTGAGTTTCATTGGCATCAATTTCAAGTTGCCCTCCAAATAAACTCAATTGTTTAATCAGCAAGCGGCCTTGGCTACCTTGTACCTTTAGAGCAAAGTTAAATGTAATTTTGGGGAATGTTTTGCTTACAATATCGCCTATTCCCTGCGCACAATTTAGATAATTTTCCTGCCAATAAAATTGCTGACAATGAATATTTATTAGTTTGATTTTGTCAAAAGGCGGCGGTAATGCAAGTGAAGCAGCTACTAAAGAAATTTGTGGACTGGCTTGGTTTAAATGGTGAAGGGTTAATTGGCTATTATGCAGCACCCAGTTATCTGCTGATATGGTTTGTACAGATAAATCTATTGAATCTATTGCAGAGACATTAGCTGCAAAAATTAGCCCTATCATTCCACTGATAATGGTGATATTTAATACTGTAGTCACTTGCCTAAAATACTGCATAATCAATCATATTTAGTAGGAGGGGCTTTTAGCCGCGATTTAAACCAGTCGCGACTAAAAGCCTCTCCTACCTATTATTTTATGACTCTTCAGCATAAGCTGCTTCTATCATCGTAGTCGCTATCAACCCATAAGCAATGCTCCAAGCCTCTGCAACCTCCTCAGTAAAATGTTCTTGTAAGCCCTGCTCTAAAACCCACAATAAGGCAGCACCTACTGTTTCATAATGTGCCGCTTCCACACCATAAATAATATGACGTTTTCCCATTGCCTGCAACATTGCTTCAATTTCTGCCAGATCGTCTAATGAATTAACCACCACATTTAAAGTGGTCATTAATTTATCACCTTGAAAATCCAGCTTACCCCTAAATAAAGGCTTTACCACCGGATCCAGTTCAAATAAACGCCCATAAAATAATTCAGCCGCTTTAACTTTCATGGGAATGACTCGTTGCCATGAATCTCGAATAAGCTGTATTTGCACTTGACTTAAAGGTGCCGCTTTCTCCTCCCGGTAAGACTGAGCTTCTCGTACAGGGTCATGCCTATTTCTTGCAAATAGCCAAAACGATAACACGACAATTAAAACCAACAGCCCATACATCATAACAACAACCCTTCACCTTTTTATTATTGTGGACGCTATTTTACGCCCATGTATCACGCAATGTGACCGTGCGATTAAAGACCAATTTATCGGCATTACTATCCTTAGTATCTAAACAAAAATAACCAACCCGCTCAAATTGAAAACGACTGCCTAATGCAGCATTGGCAAGACTCGCTTCCACTTTAACTTCCGTCAAAACTTGTAAAGAATTAGGGTTTAATACCTTACAAAAATCTTCCTCAGCACTAGGATTAGGCACATTAAATAAACGATCATATAAACGCACTTCTGCATCTAAGGCATGCTCGGCTGACACCCAGTGAATCACACCTTTTACTTTCCGGCCTTCTGGTTTTTTCCCTAAAGTATCAACATCATAAGTACAACGTAGTTCCGTTATTTTACCTTCCGCATCTTTAATCACTTCATTGCATTTGATCACGTAAGCACCGCGCAAACGCACTTCACCGCCTGCAATTAAACGTTTAAATTTTGGTGGCGGCACTTCCGCAAAATCATCTTGTTCAATATAAACCACTTTGGAAAAAGGAACCTTACGTTTACCCATAGCTTCATTTTGCGGGTGATTACTCGCTTGCAGCTCTTCAACTTGGCCATCAGGGTAATTCTCAATCACTACCTTTAGTGGCTCTAATACTGCCATAGCGCGTGCAGCGGTATTATTTAAATCATCACGAATACAGCTTTCCAACACCGCCATTTCAATCGACGAATCTTTCTTAGTCACACCAATACGCTCACAAAACTCACGAATGGCTGCGGGCGTATAGCCTGCACGGCGCAAACCTGCAATTGTTGGCATGCGCGGATCATCCCAACCACTGACATGTTTATTCACCACTAACTGGTTCAATTTACGCTTACTAACAATGGTATATTCCAATACCAAACGTGCAAATTCAATTTGCTGCGGATGACAATCTATATCAATATTATCCAAAATCCAGTCATATAATGGACGATGATCTGCAAACTCTAAAGTACATAAAGAATGGGTAATACCTTCCAGTGCATCAGAGATACAATGGGTATAATCATACATAGGATACAAACACCAATCGTCACCTGTACGTTGATGATGCACACGGCGAATTCGATATAATGCAGGATCACGCATATTGATATTAGCCGATGCCATATCAATTTTAGCTCTTAGTATATATTGGCCATCCATAAATTCACCTGCACGCATACGCGCAAATAAATCCAAGTTATCCGCAATACTGCGGCTACGATCAGGACTTTCTCTACCTGGCTCGGTTAAAGAACCACGGTATTCACGAATTTGCTCAGCAGTTAAGCTATCAATATAAGCTAAGCCTTTTTCGATTAATTGCACGGCGAACGCGTACAACTCGGCAAAATAATCAGACGAATGCTTTAACTCAGCCCATTCAAACCCCAACCAATGCACATCTTTCTCAATGGCCTGTGCATATTCCTCACTTTCCTTCTCAGGATTGGTATCATCAAAGCGTAAATTACATAAGCCCTGATTTTCAGCCGCAACCCCAAAATTAAGACAGATTGATTTGGCATGACCTATATGTAAAAAGCCATTAGGCTCAGGCGGAAAGCGCGTTACAATTTTATTATGTTTTTGCTCTGCTAAATCATTACTGATGATTTGACGAATAAAATTGGCGGCTGGGGCATTTTCAGGTGTTGACATTTAGCTATAAAGTAATCAAGAATTAGATTAAGCACATTTTAAAAAAATGGGCACTATAATATGGAGCAATAAGGAATGGGTACGAAATCACTTCAATAACTGGCGCAGGATTTTTATTCGGATTCAAGGCGTTGAAATAGGCGCATAGCAGGCTACGCAACTGTTTCAACAATGCAGAAGACGGATAAAAAGACCAGCGAGTTATTGAAGTGCATCGTACACATTTCTAAGATACCATATTATAGTTTGATAACAACCAAGGAGCTAGGATAAAATACTATCCATAAACTCGCACATAGTATATCCACATTTATTCTCTGGCTTTATGACAAATATTGATACCCATCCATCAAAATACAACAACAAAACCAAGGTACATTATAACTCTGGCTCTCCTTTATCACCTTGGCGTGAAGCACTTAATGATATTATTTTTGGTGCTGAATCATCGGCAGGAAAATACTTCGACATTTTCTTAGTCACCAGCATAACCGCCAGTGTGATAGCCGTTATGCTCAGCAGTGTAGAAGCATTTTACACGCAATACACACAACTATTCTTTTATGCAGAATGGGGCTTTACACTGCTGTTTACCTTTGAATATATTTTACGTTTAATTGCGGTACGCAAACCAAAGCTTTATGCACGCAGTTTTTATGGTGTCATCGACTTATTCTCCATATTACCCACCTATATCGGCTTACTCCTACCTGGTGTTAAATACTTACTCATTATCAGGATCTTGCGCTTATTAAGAATCTTTCGTATTTTTAAATTAGCTGAATATATGGAAGAAGCAGACACCTTAATGACAGCTCTCAAAAAAAGTAGCCGTAAAATTTTAGTCTTTCTCTATACGGTACTCACACTAGCAATCGTATTTGGCTCATTGCTCTATGTAGTGGAAGGTAGTGCTTCAGGATTTACCAGTATTCCCAAGTCAGTATATTGGGCCATTGTGACTTTAACAACGGTTGGTTATGGTGATATTGCCCCACAAACACCACTAGGGCAAATCATTGCAGCCACCATTATGATTATGGGTTACGGTATTATTGCAGTCCCGACAGGCATATACAGCGCCGAACTGATCAAAACTTATAGCTCAAAGGCACTACGTAATGATGCCTGCCCAAATTGCGGCAAGCTAGGGCATGATACCGATGCAGAATATTGCAAGTATTGTGGAGGGTCTTTGGAAGATACCGAAGAATAGTGCGTAAAATAAGTAGGGTACTTTTTTACGACATGCAAGAAAGTTAATGAACCTCGTCATTTAACGAAGTTGACCGAGTTGTTAATTACCCACATTAATAATGCAGTATAGTGGCACCCAATATTTAGACCAATACTTAAGGAGCGATTTAGCTCAAAATATAGGTTAA
>CAZXJK010000078.1:0-5327 GCA_964640895.1 uncultured Methylomonas sp. | reverse complement strand
TATGAGTACAAAACTAAAAATGGCCTGTAAAAACAAGCCATTATTAATTTTTATCAACAATTTATTCTTTATACGAATCAAAAAGGAATATCATCATCAAAATCTTCATAAGCTGCAGCAGGAGGCTGCTCAGGCATTGTTTGAGGTTGTGGTGCTGGCGCTGAATTGTGCTGCCCTGGAGTCGTAGGCTGGTTATTTTGAGCGGGGGTGGCATTCATCGTAGGTGAATTATTTCCTAAAGGAACAGTCCCTCCTCCTGCACGACTACCCAACATCTGCATTTCTGAAGCCACAATTTCCGTTGTATAACGATCTTGTCCGCTTTGATCTTGCCACTTGCGAGTTTGCAGTCGTCCCTCAACATACACCTGACTGCCCTTTCTTAAATACTCACCTACCACTTCTGCTAGGCGATTAAAAAAAACAATACGATGCCACTCCGTAGCATCACGTCGCTCACCAGTTTGCTTATCTTTCCAGCGCCGCGTTGTCGCTAAGCTTATGTTCGTTACCGCCCCACCTGTAGGCATATAACGCACTTCAGGGTCAGCCCCTAAATTTCCTATTAAAGTTACTTTATTAAGCACCTGCTACTCCATACAAAGTTAATATTCCAAATAACGACAAAGCTTAGCATTTTATATTTTTGAATGGTAGAACATCCTAGAAATAAAATAGCAGGAAGCTTATTGTCCATTAAATTATGGCTATTTAGTAAACCACATTATACTCATCAAACTTAGGCACCTGGAAATAAATAATCATCCATCTTTACTGGTTTTTTTGTCCGTCATCAGTACTGTAGCAATAGTTACGTAGCCTGCTATGCGCCTATTGCTACAGCACTAATGACAAACAAAAATCCTGCCCAAATATTGGATGCTTATTTATTTCCAAGTGCCTTAGCCCATATCGTCCATAAACGTCTCAACAAATGTTAATATCTTATTAGTCACACGCTCGACAATAGTCTTACGTTCACGGATTTTTGGTTTTGTTTTTAATATCCCAACAATATCATCCCTAAGTGGCACGCGTTCAGTATAAAGATAATGATCAATTACTTGTTCTAACTTGTCATCGTGTAAGCCCTCATCTTTACACAGCGCACTCATCGCTTTTTGTTTTTCAGCTTCCCAAAAAATATCAAAACGCTCTTCAATACTATCACCCTCACCTAAATTAGCCAGATTCTCATTGATGAATTGCTCAATCAGATTTTTCTTACTTCTAAGCTTAGCATCACCCGCCAATAAATCAGAAATCGCTTTTTTCTTCTTCTCTTTCTCGTCACCGTCTTTATCATCATTAAGCTTAGCTAATAAACTTAATATATAAGCGACATTAATTTCATCACGATGAATTAATTCTAATTCAAAATCAACATCATCAAGAATGGAAACTTTTTCAGTTTCATGTTCACTTTTAACTTTATCGTACAAATCTAAATATTTGCTTTTATAGTCATCAAAGCGTTGCTCTGTCATAGCTAAATCAGAAAAACTAAAGTCAGAAAAACTGGATAATACATTCCTCAGCCGCATCAATGCCCTGAATGATTTTATAAATTCCAGCTCAGATTTTTCATCTTCAAGACTACCCACACTTTGTACTGTGGGCGCAATATCCAATAATACTAACAAAGCATTATCAAACTGCTTAACATACGCTTCATACGGATCAACAAGAATGGTTTCCTTGGCATCTTTATTAGAAAACAAAGCAATCGCATCATCTGTAGCACTTTTTAAATTTCTGAAACAAACAATATTACCCTGTGATTTTTGTTCATCTAATATTCTATTAGTTCTCGAAAATGCCTGTATTAATCCATGATAGCGCAAGTTTTTATCAACATACATTGTATTCAATGGTGGGCTATCAAAGCCTGTTAAAAACATATTCACCACCAGTAAAATATCAATCCGTTTCTCTTTTACCTTTTTGGCAATATCATTGTAATAATTATAATAAGACTGCGTGTCTTTGGTTGAGAAGTTGGTATTAAATATCTCGTTATAATGCTTAATATAACTGTCCAGCTTATCCCTGCTGTGCTGGTTGACAGGCTTATTATCGACATCTAAAGAAGCATCAGGAATAAATCCATCGGCATCTTTATCCTCTTCATTCGCCGTAAAGCTAAAAATAGTGGCTATTTTAAGCGAATGCTCACCCGCTTCTTTCTTTTGCTGAAATAACTCATAATATTGCGTCAGCACCGCAATAGAACTGACACAAAACATCGCTGTAAAAATTCGGCTATGCGTTTTTCTATTATGATGAGCAATAATATAGTCGGTAATTTTTTCTAGCCGCTTCGGACTTTCTAATAACTCTTTAGAATCTATAGCCTCGACTTCAATATCAATGACGTTTTGACTGCCCTCTTTTTGCTTATACCTGCCAACATATTCAATCGAAAACTTTAAGACATTTTGATCTTTAATGGCATCAGTGATGACGTACCGATGTAAACAGTCATCAAATAAATCTTTAGTGGTCTTCTTACCCTTCTCACCAGCAATGGCATTGTCTTCAAATATCGGCGTGCCTGTAAAACCAAACATTTGATGATTTCCAAAGAATTTTTTGATGCGCGTGTGCGTTTCACCAAATTGGCTACGGTGGCACTCATCAAAGATAAACACCATTTTCTTATCTTTCAGCGTTGCCATTGCGCTTAAATATTTATCTTTACTAATCGCCGTATTCAGCTTCTGAATAGTGGTCACGATTAACGGACTGTCTTTTAACTCACCCTTATTGTTTTTATAGGTGCCTGCAAACTGAGCAACTAAATTTTTAGTATTATCTGTGCCATCTACCGAGCCATCAGAAAAACTATTAAATTCTTTGGTGGTCTGATAATCCAAATCTTTTCTATCGACCACAAACACAACTTTATCGACTTCAGGCATGCTCATTAAAATCTGGCTGGCTTTAAATGAGGTTAAAGTCTTACCTGAACCTGTGGTATGCCAGATATAGCCATTTTTATCACTGCCTTTCACGCAATTGATAATCGCCTCAGTGGCATAATATTGATACGGCCTGAGCACCATCAAATTCTTTTGAGATTCATTTAAGACAATGTATTTAGTAATCATCTTAGACAGATGACATTTTTCTAAAAAGTGGGTAGCAAAATCCTCTAATGGGTTGATGTTTTTATTATTAATATCCGCCCAACTGAAGGTTTGCTTAAACGATTGATTGCGGTTATTAGTATAGTACTTGGTATTAACGCCATTACTAATCACAAATAACTGAATATAGTTAAATAGCCCTGAACCTGCAAAATAAGAATGTCGCTGATAACGGTTAATTTGATTAAAGGCTTCTTTTAACTCTAAGCCACGCCTTTTAAGCTCTATCTGTACCAGTGGCAAGCCATTAATCAATAAAGTCACATCGTAACGATTCTTATAACTGCCTGCCATCGTGACTTGTTGGGTCACTTGGAACTGGTTTTTACACCAGTGTTCTTGATTGATAAACTCTATATAAATTGAATCGCCCTTATCACGGGCAAGGTGCATTTTATCTCTGAGGATTTTAGCGCGTTCAAAGATATTGCCTTTATCAAGATGATTAACCACCTTACTAAACTCACTAGCCGATAAAGTCATACCATTATGCAATTCAATTTGCTTTTTTAGATTCGCTAATAAATCTGCTTCATCTTTAATGATGACTTTATGATGACCTAATGAAGTTAGCTGCTTGACCAGCTTATCTTCTAAAGCTTGCTCTGATTGGTGCGATTGCTGTGCGTATTGCTGTTGGTTCATGCTTTTTTGTTGTTGTGCTTTAAATTGCTGAGCATTATAAAACTCAATCCCCACACGGTTAATATGCTCAACCAAATTAGCATTGGAAATCTCATCAAATAGAGAAATATCAAATTTATAAATCAAGTCCAAATCATCTATTGCACCGATGACTTGATACAATAAATTTTTATCGCTTTTACCGGCTGTTTTAATGGTTAAATCAATATCGGAGCCTGTTTTATAATTGCCTTTAGCACGTGAGCCATATAGAACAACATTAGCAACTCCCTCAAACTGAGCCAGTGCAGTTTGAATGCTTAAAATAAGCTCAGGCTTTAAGCCAGATTGTTCAGCGAGCGTCATCAAGATAAGTCTGTAATTTATTTTTAAGTAATACAAATTCTGGATAATAGGTATCAACAACTGCCTCTAATATATCGGCGGTTGTTTCTTCATTATAGGTATGCACGGTTAAATTGCGCTTTTTAATCATATCAAGCCACACATCACCCTCTATAATCAAGCCACGGTTAAATGCCTCGGTCACTGCATCGCGCCCGCCTAACATACCTTGTACACCTTGATGCTCAAAAAAGTCTTTTAAGACCTTCCACGCCAATTCATGGTTATATTCAAACGCCTGAATGACACCCTGTTCCTCTAATTCAGTCAATGCACGCTCATCCATTAAATCCATCGCCTTATCAAGCTGCTTTAAAGCGCGTTTAAAATTATCAAAGCGTTGCACCCAACGAATATCTTCATCCATTATGCTCTCCATATTGTGCGGTCATTAGACAAAAATTTTCTGTAGCAGGCCGCTTTTAAATTGCTGAGTGCCTGATAGTTGTTTTTCGACTTGGGATATTCTTGTGTCTATTTCGGTGAGGAAGTTGGCTATTTTTTGCTGTTCTTCGGGGTGGCTTGGCTCAGAAATTAAGCATCGCCCTATTTCTCCTAAATTAATTTTCTTAGGAAAGGCAACATGTATAGTTCTCTTGTGTAATTCTTTCTGGAAAAAGTCAGACTTAATATATTGGTCAATGTATAAAGTATTATTTTGGTTCGACTTTTTAATTAAAGCAAGGCTGACGTAAAAAGAGGCATTTACATTCCAATTGATATATTTAGATGTCCCAATATCACCTATCCGAGTCATTAATATATCACCTGCTTCAAGCTTGATCCTTTTATTTTCTTTTTCAAAAACTTCTTGAGAAATAAACTTCGTTTCTACAAAATTATTTTTTGTTAAATGTTCAACACTATAAAATGGTATCCCTTCTTTTTTATACTTAGGAGTCATATGTGTGCCATCATAGATTTTGGCAATACCTCCCAGTGCCTTAACCTCCCAATCAGGGTAGTCGCTGCCATTATCCCGCTTAAAACGTATTTTCTGACTAAAAATCTGTTGCATCACACCTTTTTTATAATCCGCTAAAAGCTGTTTTTTCCAGGTGAGCTGTTCTATTTTGTTATCAACTTGGGTGAGGAAGGCGGCTATTTTTTGTTGTTCTTCAATTTTAGGGAGACAAATATCTATATCTT
>CAZXJK010000077.1:0-10554 GCA_964640895.1 uncultured Methylomonas sp. | reverse complement strand
GCTCTCTATACTATTGATTTATTTAGACAGCTTCAGATACTCTGAATCGCTGTGTTAAATGAATTGCTGTGAGATTTTGTTTTAGAAGAGGGCGTTTGGCTAAGGGGAGTGTATATTATGCGGCATAAAAAAAGCGCTACCTCAAAAGAAGTAGCGCTTTTTTATGGGTCTAAAAGTAAAATTTAGTGTATGTCTTTCCAGTATTCTCTTTTCAATAAGTAGGCAATGATACCAAACATCATGATAAAGAATAAAACATATTTACCCATACTACGGCGCTTTTCTTGGAACGGTTCGCCAGCATAGACTAGAAAGTTAACAATATCATTGACTGCTTGATCAAATTCCTCTGGTGATATGGTGCCTTGTTCTACCAGAGTAAGCTCAGTGATAATATCTTGACCATCAACATTTTCATAAACAGCTTCTTGAGTACCTTGTAATTGCCATAATGGGTTAGGCATACCTACATCAGGGAAGACTGCATTATTAACACCTAAAGGCTTTTTAGTGTCTATATAAAAACCTTTTAGGTAACTATATAGCCAGTCGGCACCCCTGGAACGGGCAATTAATGATAAATCCGGTGGTGTAGTACCAAACCATTTTTTAGCATCATGATCATTCATGGCAGTTAGCATTTTGTCATAAATGCCGGCACCATCAGGTGCCACTTTTGCTAAGATTTCTTCTTGGTCTATTTCGAAGTCATCAGCAATATTCAGATAGCGAATATATTTTGTTGAGTGACAGCCTAAACAGTATTGCACATATAGATGTGCGCCATTTTCTAATGATTTTTTATTAGATAAATCAATGTCGGCTTCTTCCAGCTCAATTCCTGCTGAGGCAAACACACCTAGAGGCATTAAGAGTAATAGACAGGTTTGTAGTAATTTTTTCATATTAGTCTAGGCCCTTTTTGATGTTTCTAGCAGTACGGCGTATTACTCTGGCAGCACCAGCAGCATCCGGGCGTACATGTACAACGGTTTTTCCATCTTTTGTCTCAGGTACATTTTTAGTTACTTCGCCATAAATTTTCTTTAGGCCAGGAATGCGATCCTCAAGAGTGGGCTGCTCGGTTAGTTTTTTAGGAACTGGTTTGGTTTTTTCCCAGCGAGTATAAATTGGCATCAGTAAGAAGAAACCAAAATAAATAGCAGTAAAAACACGAGCCATCATGGTTGCGCCTGCTGTAGGTGCTTGCATGCCTAAATAACCTAGACCTACAAAGCTGATCACAAATAAGACGATTGCTTTTTTGTAGATGCCGCCACGGTAACGAATTGACTTCACCGGGCTACGGTCTAACCAAGGTAATAGGAATAAAACGACAATTGCGCCACCCATTGCAATAACACCAGCAAACTTATCAGGAATAGCTCTTAAAATTGCATAAAATGGGGTGAAATACCAAACAGGGGCAATATGCTCAGGTGTGGCTAAAGGGTCAGCTGGGATGAAATTGGCATGCTCTAGAAAATAGCCGCCCATTTCTGGCATATAAAATAATACCGTGGCAAAAAAGAACAGAAATACAGCGACACCGACAATATCTTTTACCGTGTAGTACGGGTGGAATGGAATGCCGTCTACTGGATGACCCCATGGATCTTTAGAGTCTTTGATTTCAATGCCGTCAGGGTTGTTAGAACCTACTTCATGTAGTGCAATGATATGCATGAATACTAACATCAGCAAAATCAGCGGAATGGCAATAACATGAAATGCAAAGAAGCGGTTTAAGGTCGCATCAGAAATAACATAGTCACCCCGTACCCATAAGGATAAATCATCACCAATAATGGGGATGGCGCTGAAGAGTGAAATGATGACTTGAGCACCCCAATAAGACATTTGGCCCCATGGTAGTAAGTAACCCATGAATGCTTCAGCCATTAGTGCCACAAAAAGTAGCATACCGAAGATCCATACAAGCTCTCTAGGTTGCTTGTATGAGCCGTAAATTAGTCCGCGGAACATGTGCAGGTAAACGACGATAAAAAAGGCTGATGCCCCTGTCGAGTGCATATAACGCACTAACCAGCCCCAAGGGACTTCTCGCATGATGTATTCTACTGAATCGAATGCTAAGCTAGCATCCGGTTTGTAGTTCATCGTTAATAAAATACCAGTGATAAATTGATTAACTAGCACCAGTAGTGCTAATGAACCAAAAAAGTACCAGAAGTTAAAGTTTTTGGGCGCGTAGTATTGCGCCATATGATCGTTCCACAGTTTAGTCAGTGGGAAACGATCAAGAAACCAAGAGCTGCAACTGTCTATTTTTGATTTCATGCATCAGCCTCCGTTGTGCCTTCGCCAATTATAATGCGAGTATCAGTGATGTAACGATGTGGTGGGACATCTAAATTGGTAGGGGCGGGAACACCTCGTACCACACGTCCTGCCAAATCAAATCCTGAGCCATGACAAGGGCAGAAAAAGCCGCCTTTCCAGTCAGAGCCTAAATCATTAGGTGCTATCTCAGGGCGAAAGGTCGGCGAGCAGCCTAAGTGTGTGCAAAGACCTACAGCAATGAAAATTTCAGGTTTGATCGACCGGAAATCATTTTGGCTGTGTGCCGGTTGGTTGGACTCTAAGGAGTTAGGGTCGGCTAGGTTGCTGGTATTTGTTGCTAAAATTTCTAATACTTCGGGAGTACGGTTAAGTACCCAGACAGGCTTTCCGCGCCATGCAGCACGAATAAGTTGTCCTGTTTCTAATTTGCTTATATCAATTTCTACAGGTGCTCCAGCCGCTTTTGCTTTGGTACTTGGTTGCATTTGTGACAGAAATGGCACTGCAATATAACCCGTACCAACAGCACCGACAACGGTTAAAGCTGTTGTTAGAAATTGGCGTTTTGAATGATCCACGCCTTGTTCGCTCATGTATAACACTCCTCGTTGTTAGCTATATTTTTTAGCTTTTATGATTTGTTACCTACTCAATAGTACATGAGAGCCACTGTATTTTGAAGTCTGAATTTGTTTTCTTTTAATTACAATAGATATTGTAATGTTTCTTTGAGTGCCTTAATGAAGGTATTATTTTCCTCAGGTTTGCCAATAGTGACGCGTAAACAATCACATAATAAGCCTTGCTGTGGGCTTAGGTTTTTTATTAAAATATTTTTTGCTTTCAATGCGTTAAAAATATCTGTTGCTTGATTGGTCGGGGTGCGGAAAAGAATGAAATTTGCAGCACTGGGACTGGGGCTAATACCTTTTAATACGCTGAGTTGCAGAAACATGCGTGCACGCTCATCACAAATTGTTGCCGTTTGCTCGGCGAATATGTCTGGGTGAGTTAATGCAAATTCTGCACTACATTGGGTCAGAATGTTTATATTGTAGGGTAATCTGGCTTTATTAAGTTCATTAATAATGCTTGGGTTACCTGCAATAAAACCTAAACGTAAGCCTGCTAAACCGAGTTTAGAGACAGTGCGCATTACTAATAGGTTATTATATTCTGCTAGTTGTGCGATAAAGCTAAAGTTAGTAAAGGGGGCATAAGCTTCATCAATAATGACTAATCCATTACTTTGTTCGATGATTTGTGCAATGGACTCGCTATCAAATAAATTTCCGGTGGGGTTATTTGGATAGGCAAGAAAGATAATAGCAGGCTGTTGCTCTTTAATCGCGGTCAGTGTTGCGCTAATATCCAGCTCAAAACTGTCAGTAAGTAAGGGGAGTCCTTGGTAATTTAGCCCTAAGCATTGTGCAATTTGTTTATACATAACGAAGCTAGGCTCAGGAGCCATAACCGTTGCATCGGCAGGTAATGCCATCAGCAGTAGTTGGATGATTTCATCTGAACCGTTACCCAAAATCAGTTCGCTAGCGGCAGGGATCTGGTTGTATTCTTTTAGAACACGACATAAAGATTTTGCTTCAGGATCAGGGTAACGATTAATTTCAGCATCGTGTACCACCTTGAGCCATTCTGCTTTTAGTTCATCAGGCCATACATAAGGGTTCTCCATAGCATCCAGTTTAATAAAACCGGTAGCATCAGCAACCTTATAGGCCGTTAAAGCCCTAATCTCAGGGCGAATAACGGCATTGATTAATGCTTGTACAGTCATGTATTAAGCGACACGTTTGAAATGATGTACCCATACCGGAGCAGATTCATCCCATTCCATACCTGCATGCATTTTTAGAATCAGGTTTTTGTACATCTCTAATGTTGGATAACCTTCCGCTTGTGCATCGGCATCAGTCATATCACCAATGGTTTTTCTTTCTAACGCAGTCATCACGAAATCCACACCGTCAAGGATGAAGGTTTCTTCGGGATAACCATACACACCGTCACGACGTTGTTGGGTTTTGCGACCGCTAAGAGCGGCTTCAACTAATTTTGGGTGTGTGACTAAACGTTCTATTTCACAAGTTCTTTCGGGTAACTCAGTCATATTATTTCTCTTGTTGTCATGGTTATTTTGATTATTTTAAACGGTATTCTGCTGAGCGCGCATGTGCCGTTAGGCTTTCGCCGCGAGCCAATACTGAGGCCGTTTTGCCTAAAGTATTGGCACCTTCTGCAGAGCAAAAAATGAGGCTAGAACGTTTTTGGAAATCATAGACACCTAGTGGTGAAGAAAAGCGTGCGGTACCAGAGGTGGGTAATACATGGTTAGGCCCTGCACAATAATCACCTAATGCTTCAGCAGTATAGCGTCCCATAAAGATGGCACCCGCATTGTTGATATGCTCGCAAAGGCTTTCGGGATTTTCGACTGAAAGTTCCAAATGTTCAGGTGCAATGGTATTGGCGACTTTAGCTGCTTCCGTTAATGAGTCGACTTTAATTAAGGCGCCACGACCGCTGAGTGATGCTTTGATAATGTCGGCACGTTCCATTTCGGGTAGTAATTTATCAATACTGGCTGCGACGGCATTTAAAAAATCAGCATCATCAGATAGCAGAATGGCTTGCGCATCTTCATCATGTTCTGCTTGTGAAAATAAATCCATTGCAATCCAGTCGGGATCAGTTTTGCCATCACAAATAATAAGTATTTCTGAAGGGCCAGCAATCATATCAATACCGACTTGACCAAAAACTAACTTTTTAGCAGTAGCAACATAAATATTACCGGGACCAACAATTTTTTCTACTGCCGGAATACTACTCGTTCCATAGGCTAATGCAGCGATGGCTTGCGCGCCACCAATAGCAAAAACACGGTCTACACCAGCAAGATGTGCGGCGGCTAATACCAGTTCATTAGTCACGCCGTCGGGAGTGGGTACCACCATAATTAATTCGCGTACACCTGCTACTTTCGCAGGAATGGCATTCATTAATACTGAAGAAGGGTAGGCTGCTTTACCACCTGGAACATAAAGACCTGCACGGTCTAAAGGGGTTACTTTTTGGCCCAGCATGGTGCCGTCTGCTTCCGTATATTGCCATGATTCCATTTTTTGCTTTTCAGCATAAGCACGCACTCGATTTGCTGCGGTTTGCAAGGCTTCTGCTTTATCGGCAGGCAGGTTATCCCAAGCGACTTTTATTTTCTCTTGTGAGATTTCTAGCTGGGATGCATTGCTTAGATTGCAACGATCAAATTGATTAGTGTAATCTATAACAGCTTGATCGCCATTTTTACGTACATTAGCAATAATATCTAATACACGTTGGTGAATTTCATGGTCTGAAGATTCTTCCCAAGCAAGTAGCTGCCGGAGTTGTGTCGAGAAATTGGCATCGCTGCTATTAAGGCGGGTAATGGTTGCAGTCATAGTATTATCGTTGCGCTAGGGTTTTTTCAAATTGGTCAATTAACGGCTGAATCAGCTGATGTTTCATTTTCATGGACGCTTTATTCACAATTAAGCGTGAACTAATATTCATGATAAGTTCCCGTGGCTCTAAGCCATTCGCTCTCAGGGTGTTGCCGGTATCAACAACATCAACGATGCAGTCAGCGAGGCCAACGATAGGAGCCAACTCCATCGCGCCATAGAGTTTGATGATTTCTGCTTGAATGCCTTTGCTGGCAAAATAACGTTCAGCTGTTTTTACATATTTGGTCGCAACCCGTACCCGACCAGAAATTTCAGGCGCACCTGTCGGAGCAGCAGTCATTAGTTTGCAGCAGGCAATATTTAAGTCTAGCGGCTCATATAAATTGTCCGAATCATGTTCAATCAGGACATCTTTACCTGCAATACCTAAATCAGCAGCACCGTATTCGACAAAAGTAGGGACATCAGTCGCGCGAATAATGACCAGTTTGACATCGTCATGGTTAGTGCGCAGAATCAATTTGCGACTGGTTTTGGGGTCGTCAATCGGAATGATATTTGCATCTGCCAATAAAGGCAGCGCATCATCGTATATTCTGCCTTTGGAAACAGCGATAGTTAACATGAATATTAAAGCCTTGTTATTTTGGAATACGGCGAATTGTCGCGCCGAGTTGAGAAAGTTTTTCTTCTATGTGGTTGTAGCCTCTATCGATATGATAGATGCGATCCACCAAGGTTTCGCCTTTGGCGACTAAACCTGCAAGGACTAAGCTGGCTGAGGCACGTAAATCGGTCGCCATCACGGGCGCTGCCATCAGTTGCTCTATGCCTGTACAAATGGCAGTATTAGACTCCAGCTTAATTTGCGCGCCCATACGTTGCATTTCTTGCACATGCATAAAACGGTTTTCAAAGACCGTTTCAGTAATGGTGCTGACCCCTTCAGCGATGGCATTCATGGCGGTAAATTGTGCTTGCATATCCGTGGGGAATGCTGGGAAAGGTGCGGTGCGAATAGAGACTGCTTTAGGGCGTTTGCCTTGCATATCTAGTTCAATCCAGTCTTCACCAGTACTAATTTGTGCGCCTGCTTCCTGTAGTTTGGCTAGTACTGCATCCAGTAAGTTTGGCTGCACTTTTTTTAGTTTTATTTTACCGCCAGTCATTGCTGCCGCAACTAAATAAGTACCTGCTTCAATGCGGTCGGGTAAGACATCGTAATGTAAATTTTCTACCCCTAAGCGTTCTACCCCTTCAATTTCAAGAACAGAGGTGCCAATGCCAGTGATTTTTGCGCCCATTTTATTGAGGAAATGCGCAAGATCATTGACCTCAGGTTCGCGGGCAGCATTTTCTAAAATAGTGGTGCCTTCAGCAAGTGTGGCCGCCATCAGTAAGTTTTCGGTACCTGTTACCGTGACTTGCTCTAAAACCAGTCGGCAACCTTTTAAGCGCTTGGCTTTGGCATGAATATAGCCATTTTCAACCCGAATATCAGCCCCCATTTTGGATAGCCCTTCCAAATGCATATTGACAGGACGAGCGCCAATGGCACAACCGCCTGGTAAGGATACGTCAGCTTGACCAAATCGAGCTAACAGTGGGCCTAAAACCAGAATGGAAGAACGCATGGTGCGCACTAATTCATAGGGTGCTTCTAGTTTAGTAATGGTATTGCTATTGACTTCAATATTGAGTTTTTCATCAATTGATAACTCTACTCCCATGCAGCCTAATAATTCCATGGTGGTGGTAATGTCGTGCAAGTGAGGGATGTTGCCGATACTGACAGGTACATCACTTAAAAGTGTTGCTGCTAATATAGGTAAAGCTGCATTCTTTGCGCCTGAAACAATGAGTTCACCAGACAGTTTTTTGCCACCTGTAATGAGTAATTTATCCATCGTGTATAGTTTATTTTATCGTAAATAGGTCGGTTTCTGACAGGTAACTTAATTTTGCTAATGCCGTTAATTGGCTGGGAATATTGGTAAATTGTAGCTCTGTTTGCCGTGCTTGAGCAAATTTTATCCATTCTATAAGTAAAGCGAGTCCTGCGCTATCAATTTTACTAATCTTCTGTAAGTCTATACTGATAGAGGGGATATTTTTATGAAATTTTAATGCTTTGAGAGTCAGTTTATTAATAGTGTGAAAGCTTAATTCACCCTTAATTTGGTAATTGGCATTCGATATGGCGGTTATTTCCAGAGTTTGCATGACTGATTAGTCTTTTGAGGCAGAATTAAATAAAAATTGGCTAATAAGTTTTTCTAAAACCAATGCTGATTGCGTTAATTCAATCGCATCACCTTCTTGTAGGAATTCATCTAAACCGCCTGGTGTCAGGCCAATATATTTTTCCCCGAGTAGACCCGCGGTTAAGATGCTTGCAGAGGTGTCACTCGGAATAGCATTGTAGCGAGCATCAATACGCATCTTCACTAAGGCATCATAATTTTCAGGATCAAAGCTAATTTCGGTAACTCGGCCTATGGGAACTCCAGCCATTGATACTAGTGATTTGGTTTTCAGGCCACTGGCATTTTCAAAGTGGGCAATTAAGGTGTAGCTACCTGTATTTTGTAGGGAATTAAAATTGCTCACTTGCAGCGCGAGAAAGAACAATGCAGTAATAGCAGCACTGACAAAAAGACCAACTGAAATTTCTAAGGCTTTATATTGCATCATTAAGAAGTACCAAACATAAGGGCGGTTAATAAAAAGTCAAAAAACAGGATGGCAAAAGCTGAATTGACTACAGTACGGGTAGTGGCTCTGCTGATGCCTGCTGAAGTAGGTAGGGCATCATAACCCTCGAATAGCGCAATCCAAGTCACTAGCCAAGCAAAGATAATGCTCTTGATTACACCATTGATAATGTCATCATAAAAGTCGATGGCAGCTTGCATTTGCGACCAATAAGCACCTGCATCAACGCCTAATAGTTCCACACCTGCGATATAGCCTCCCCATACACCGATAGCACTAAATAATGCAGCTAATAAGGGTAAGGAAATAAAGCCAGCAAAAAAGCGGGGGGCAATAATGTATTTTAGTGGATCAATAGCCATCATTTCCATGCCAGATAGCTGTTCGGTGGCTTTCATTAAACCAATCTCTGCGGTTAATGCAGAGCCAGCACGTCCTGCAAATAATAAAGCACTTACGACAGGGCCTAATTCTCTGACCAGCGAAGCGGCAACCATAATGCCGAGTGAGGACTCTGCACCAAAGGTGGATAATGTATAAACACCTTGTAAGCCCAGTACCATGCCGACAAATAGTCCGGAAATAGCAATTAGCCAAAAGCTTAATGCTCCCACAGAATAAATCTGCCGAATGAGTAGCCCTGGGCGACAAAATAAATAGGAAATGCTACTGATGATAGCTGCAAAAAAAAGACTGATACGCCCTAGTTTAGCAAGGAATTGTAGGCTTGACTGGCCGATAGATTGAAATAGTTTCATTGTTTAGTTGGCCAATAGCTCATCTTTGTAATCTGGAGCAGGATAGTGAAAGGGCACGGGGCCATCGGATTTACCTTGCATAAACTGTTGTACCCAATCGGAATCAGAATTAAATAACTCCTCAGGCGTACCTTGGCCAGCAATTTTACCCTCAGATAGCAAATATATGAAATCAGCTATTGCAGCAGTCTCCTGTACATCATGTGAAACGATAATACTGGTTAACTGTAAAGTATGATTGAGTGTTGCAATCAATTTAACCAATACACCAAGAGAAATGGGATCTTGTCCTGTGAATGGCTCATCGTACATAATCATTTCAGGGTCCAAAGCCAGTGCTCTAGCCATAGCTACTCGTCTTGCCATGCCGCCTGATAATTCGCTGGGCATTAAATCTTTCGCGCCTCTTAAACCCACAGCATTAAGTTTCATTAACACTAAAGTCTGTATCATCGTTTCTGGTAAAGAAGTATGTTCACGTATAGGGAAGGCAATATTGTCATACACTGACATGTCTGTTAATAAAGCGCCACTTTGAAATAACATGCCCATTTTTTTACGTAATGTATAGAGCTTTTTGCGCGATAGTTGGTGTACATCTTGGTTGTTAATTAAGATGCTACCGCTGTCAGGTTTAAGCTGGCCACCAATTAGTTTTAAGAGGGTGGTTTTGCCAGTGCCACTAGGCCCCATAATGGCTGTGATCTTGTGTGGCTGAATTTGTAGGGAGATATTGTCAAAAATTTTATTATCGCCACGTGAAAAAGACAGTTTATTGATAGAAATCATACTAAATAATAAGCGAAATTGATAAGTAGGAGTATTCTGCTGGCTTGATAATATTTTGTTTGCTGGGTAAATAGAAGCTGCTCAGACTCGGGCATGATTGACTTTTCGTACCTAAGTCAATTATGTGTCGGTATTTATTACTCCAATGCTGTTAACAATGCATAAGGCAGTTTTAACTCTGTCATTATAGAACAAGCCTTTAAATTAAGGTAAGTAGTTTGCTGTTAACAAGGAAGGAATTTAACCTGAGTATTAGTGTGGCGATGGTTTTTATTTTAGAAGTATCTGCATTCAAAAACATGAGTTTTGGTATGCTGTACATGGCGCGCCAATGGATCCTATTTTTTTTATATGGCTATGTGTATTTAATGACGGCGGCGGATAATCTGTAATATATGCAGGAAAAACAAATGTCGCTTTGTGTGCATGGGCATTCGCATATGCTGGGTATTTATGCTTGGCAGCAATAAGGCACCTGGAAACACACATCATCCATCTTTACTAGTTTTTTTGTCCGTCAT
>CAZXJK010000076.1:8742-10596 GCA_964640895.1 uncultured Methylomonas sp. | reverse complement strand
AGCAGGACATGCACTTTATTACAATTTTTTTTTGCCCAAACCACATAGTTTACTTTTTCAACAATATGTCTTTGGCCAAATTAATTTGCGCCGCAAGATAACTGGAGCCGCCTCGATCAGGATGATTTTTTAAAATTAACTTACGGTGCGCCTCAATAATCTCTGTATCTGTTGCAACCCTTGATAACCCCAAAATTTTATAAGCCTCATCAATCGCCATAACCCCCGAATTACGCGTAAAATCAGACTGCTTATCAGAAAAGGAGCCTCGTTGACGCAATATCACCCACAACTTCTGCAACTGAGGAGCATAACGTAGTAGCACAGGCAAAAATCGCAAAACGAATGCCAGCACCACACTTAAAGCAGCCACTACCCAATTCAATCTTCCTGATACAGCTAATAGCAACAGCAACACCCCCGCCCCCCAAAACATACTTTTTTTGGTATATTGCTGGCGAGAGCTTGGTGATTTCTGCAAATATACTTTCAACCAAAAGAAAGCTGCAATTATGAAAATTATTAAATAAACCCTTATCAATGCTTACCCCATATGGTAGTAACAATGTGCTTAAAAAGCATGAAATATCAATCTCATACCATCGAATCTGTCAGCAAGGATTAAAAACCACAATAGTTTAACGGCTATAGATATTCAATGACGGTGACCTAACGCACATAACATTTAGCATCACGCCAAAACCCATTTAAACATGAAAACCAAATAACTTAAATTTTATCTTTCACGAGAATTTTACTGATAATAGATAAGCTGGCATGCCAAATTATTTTATTTCCTTAATAATTTTAACGCCCTTCAACCTTTGCGCATAAATAATATCTAATTTTTGCTGTAAGGCCGCAATTTCATCCACGTCATCACATGCGTCCATTTTCCCTTTCATTTTTATTTCCTTTTCCTTTAACTTCTTAAGCACCTTCTTAATCTGTTGCACGTGCTGCCGTTGCTCACGCTGATCGGCATCAAAAAAATCCTGCAATATTTTTAATAACTTTTTTTTGCTCATACTTAAGCACCTTATAAATCATCAATTATCTGTTTGTAATACACCCACTAACTCCTCATCACTTAACACCAACTCTCTCTGAGCTTTAGATATTTTTTCTTCCTGAATAACAAATACAGTCTCTGCCATGTCGAGTAAATGTTTTTTAATAGCATACATATAAGCGCTATCATTAATAAGTTTTTTTGTAAATGCTTGGTATCTTTTATTGCTTCAACAATATGCCTATTTGCTGCTCGCAACCAATATAAACTGCCTGATTGCTGCATTTCCCAAGTAAAGTCAGCTTGGCGAATAAAAGCAATAATGGCACTATAAATACCTTTTATATTGCGCTCGTAAGCCGCATCAACATTATAAGGATTAATTTTAGAATGCTCTTGTAATAATTGTGCCAATTCTTTATCAGAAAAAACATCACGGCTAGACAGACCAATCGTTTTTAAAATAATATGACTCGCATGCTTATATAAGCGCACCGTCTCTTGATGTACCGCCAATACAACCGTATCTGGAAAAGCCATCGCAGCATCATTTAAGTACCTAGGTTCATCTACCTTAACCTGCTCACCTTTTAAAAACTTCTCTAATACTGCAACCATTTTATTAACAAAGGGCAACATCAATACAACACCAACCAAATTAAATAGACTATGAAAAATTGCCAGTTTAAGTGTGTAATCATCGTTAGCAATTCCCACGTACTCAGCAATTACATCAACCAGTAACATAAAATGTCCTAGCATCAACAATGCAATTGCCGCAGTAACAACATTAAATAATAAATGTGCAACTGCTAAACGCTTACCTTGTACATTTGCACTTA
>CAZXJK010000076.1:0-8642 GCA_964640895.1 uncultured Methylomonas sp. | reverse complement strand
TAGGTTGCAATTTTCACTTTCAAACCTAAGCCCGCTATTAACCATGCACCCGTCGTAGTACCAAGGTTTGCACCAAAAATAATCCCTATTCCTGCCGCCAAATCGAGTATGCCAACACTTAAAAATGAAATAGTAATGACTGTCACTAAAGAACTGGACTGCATTAACGTTGTTGAAATGACTCCAAAGCCAAGACTTTTCCAAAGTTTATCAGTACTATTACGTAATATTTTTTCTAAAGTACCACCCGTAAAACCCTGAAAACCTTGCTCTAATGACAACATACCAAAAAGAAAAATAGCCACTCCGGCAGCAATTTGATTAAAGTCAGAACTTAACCATAAGCCATAAGCCAACACCACTACCGTGCTCAGAAAAATTATTTTTTTGACCATTATTATTAATGCTGTTAACTTTCAATACTATTAATTTATTATAGGCTATAATCACACGCTGTTTGTTGCTTTAAATCACCTATGTCTACAAAATTTAAAACTATTGGTATTTTGGGGAAAGCGGGGCATCCTGACATAACCAATACATTAATTAGTCTTTATCAGTTTTTAAAGCCTAATTATCAAATTAGCATCGACCCTATCAGCGCCCGCTGTATCCCTGATTTTTCTGGAAAGATACATCCAATTGAAAACCTAGCTGAGCACTGCGACCTCCTATTAGCATTAGGCGGTGATGGTACTTTTTTATCTGCCGCACGCGTTGCCGCAGGGTGCAATATACCTTTGATTGGCATCAATTTAGGCCGCCTCGGTTTTCTGGTTGACATATCTCCAAATGAATTAATTACCAAACTCAATGAAATTTTACAGGGTGCATATCGTAAAGAAAAACGCTATTTACTGCGTACAAAAATAATACGTGATAGCCAGGTTATTCACGAAGAAACTGCTGTCAATGAAGTAGTTATTCATCGCTGGATCACCCCGAGCATGATTGAGCTTAGAACTGCCATTGATGGCGTATATCTCAACACCCAGCGATCTGATGGCTTAATCGTTTCTACGCCAACAGGTTCAACCGCCTATTCTCTTTCTGCTGGTGGACCTATATTACACCCTTCATTAAATGCATTATTATTAGTCCCCCTTAACCCCCATACTTTATCTAATCGACCTATCGTAATTGACGATTCTTCTGAAATTGAAATAAGCTTTATCAAAACCAAGGAAATCAAAGCACAAGTCACTTGCGACCATATTGCCATTCCAGATGTATTAATAAGTGATACAATTTTAATAAAGAAAGATCCCAACCCCATCACCATACTGCATCCAAAAAATCATGATTTTTTCCACACTTTACGCGATAAACTTAATTGGAGCAGTGGCTATCACTTTTAACTATGCTACAGAATCTTAATATTATTGACCTTGCTATTGTTGAATCTCTGGATTTAAACTTAGAAAAAGGTCTATCAGTACTGACAGGCGAAACAGGTGCAGGTAAGTCTATTTTACTGACCGCCTTAGGCCTAGCTTTAGGTGAAAGAGCCGATACCAGTTATATCCGCCCCGACTGCCAGCGTGCTGAAATTAATTTAAGTTTTGACTTAAGCGATGCCCCCGCTGCAAAAAGCTGGCTGGAAGAAAATGAATTTGATGACGATGAACAATGCTTAATTCGACGTACTATCCGCCAAGATGGTCGTTCCAAAGCCTACATCAATGGCCGCCCTACTACCCTACAAGCTTTAAAATTACTCAGCTCACAGTTAGTTGAAATTCATGGTCAACACGCTCACCTCACCTTACTAGATAACGACGCGCAACGGGGATTTCTGGATGACTTTGCCAAAAATACTGATTTACTTGCCGAGACCAACCAAGCTTACCTGCAATGGCGCACTAACTTCCACGAACTACAAGCACTGATAAAGTCATCAACCGAGCAAAGTAATCAAGAAGATTTATTTCGCTACCAGCTCAATGAATTGGAACAACTCGATTTAGTTAATTTTGACTATGCTGCTTTATCTGCCGAGCATACTAAACTAGCCAATTTGGAACAAATATTAAAAGTAGGTCAATCACAATTAGATCTGCTGTCTGAAAATGAACAACAGTCTGCCAACCAAATGGTCAATCAAAGCATCAGTGCTTTAACAGACTTAACATTATTAGCCAGTGAATTTGATGAACCCAATAAATTATTGATTGAAGCACAAATTCAAATCAATGAAGCATCGCAACAATTGCGTCGTTTTCTTGAATCCCAAGAAATAGACCCACAGCGCATGCAAGAGCTGGAAAGTCAAATAGGAATTATTCAAAGTTTATCACGCAAGCATCATGTAAAACCCGAAGGCTTGCCTGCAGTAGCAGAAAAGCTTTATGCAGAACTGGAAAGCTTAAGCCATAGTACCGAACGTATTGACGAATTAACCGAACTAGTCGTACAGAATAAAGCCCATTATTTTTCCTTAGCGCAATCTTTAAGTCAAAAACGCATAGAAAATGCACAAACACTTTCTACGCTTATTTCTGCCATGATTCAGGAACTAGGCATGCCGCAAGGTAAATTTAGCATCAGCATTAGTCCACAAGATATTAGTGAACCTAAAATCAACGGCATTGATAAAATTGAATTTTTAGTGAGTGCAAACCCTGGCTTACCCTTACGACCATTGGCTAAAGTAGCATCTGGCGGTGAATTATCACGCATCAGCTTAGCTATTCAAGTGACCACCAGTCACGGCAAAGATGCGCCCACCATGATCTTTGATGAGGTTGATGCAGGTATTGGTGGTGGTATTGCTGAAATTGTGGGTCAAAAATTACGCGCACTCGGTAATAACACCCAAGTATTATGTGTCACTCACCTTCCGCAAGTTGCCTCACAGGCACATCAGCATTTATTTGTTTATAAAACCAATGATAATGTTATGACCACTTCCAGCGTTAAGGTTTTATCTACCGAGCAACGTATTGAAGAAACGGCACGGATGTTAGGAGGTGTGAATATCACCGATTCAACGCTTACCCACGCCAAAGAAATGCTAATGACAGGTATGCAAGAATAATCAACTATTCTGTGACTGCTTTAGCGCACGCTGCCGACGCGCCTCCATTGGGTCTACCGCCAAAGGCCGATAGATTTCTACGCGATCATATTCTTGTAGTACCCGAGTCAATGCACAAATTTCGCTAAAAACACCCACCTTGTTATTTACCAAGCTAATTTCTGGGAAGAGCAACAATATCCCAGATAATTGCACAGCCTCCTCAACTGTACAATTTTCAAGTACCTGTAGTGGCAAAATTAACTGTTGATCAGCTTTAGCATAGGCAACTTCTACATTTAACACTTACTTGCTTGTCGGGGTTCTCTTCGAGCTATTACAAGTCGCAAAAAAAATACTCCACCCACCCTACGCTTGTAAAAACCACTCCTTGCAAAAACCTTAACTGACTCCATAGACCTGCTTTGCTCGCTGCGTAAATGAAGTCACCATGGTATTACAAATCTGATTAAACACGGCACCAAGGGCAAAATTAGCCAAAGCCCCGTTCATCTCAAATTCCAAATCCAATGAAATTTTACTGGCATCTTCACGCAAAGGCATAAAACTCCAGACCCCTTCTAATGAAGAAAAAGGCCCATCTAATAAGGATAAAGAAATTTTCTCACCTGCAACATTAACATTACGAGTAGCAAAAAAACTTTTCAGCCCAGCTTTAGCAATTTGCACTTCTGCCTCAACAATATCCCCTTCTCGCTTCAGTACACGGCTACCAGCACACCATGGTAAAAATTCAGGATAAGCGTCAATATCATCCACTATTTCAAACATGGCCTGCGCCGAATACTTTACTAGAGCACTTTTTTCAACAATAGGCATTAACTAAACACTCCAAAAACACCTAGTACATTCAAGAAAACTATAAATACCGCTGCAGGTGCAACATAGCTAATCAAGAACTTCCAGATGGAAAACAAGGTATTATTTTCAATATCTAATTCCTCTTGCGCATGTTTAGCCAACATTACTCGGCCAGCAAAAATAGCAATAAAGAAACCACCTAGAGGCAACATTATATTCGCAGTCAAGTAATCCAATGCCTCAAAAAAGTTCGCGCCAAACAGTGTTACATCCGACCATTCATTGAAGGAGAGCACCGTGCCCATGCCAAATAACCAAGTGATGAACCCCATAATGATACAAGCATTTTTGCGCTCAATATCATAACGCTCTACACACCAAGCAACCGCTGGCTCAATCAGTGAAATCGCCGAAGAAAGGGCAGCAAAAACCAATAATAAAAAGAATAACAATCCAAACAACCAGCCACCTGTCATCGAACCAAAAGCAATAGGTAAAGTTTGGAAAATCAACCCTGGACCTGAACCAACATCTAAGCCATTAGCAAATACAATAGGAAAAATAGCAATACCTGCCAATAAAGCAACCACCGTATCGGCACCTGCAATCATCATGCTAGTTTTTGCAATAGAAATATCTTTAGGCAAATATGACCCGTAAACCATGATTGCTCCCATACCTAAACTTAAGGTAAAAAAAGCATGTCCCATTGCTGTCAGTACACTATCTGCAGTCAGTTCAGAAAAATCAGGTTTAAATAGAAATTCTAAACCTTGCACATAAGCACCCGTGGTCATTGCATAAGCAACTAACAATATCAAAATAAAAAATAGTGATGGCATTAAAAAGCTGACCGCCTTCTCCAATCCACCCTTAACACCTCTCGCCACAATCGCCATAGTCGCAACTATAAAAATGGTATGCCAAATAGTTTGCTCAACGGGACTTGCCTGCAAATCACTAAACATAGCATTGATCGTTGCAGCACTTTCACCTGAAAAGCTACCTATAAATGCCTTAGTAACATAAGCCATCGACCAACCAGCAATCACACTGTAATAAGATAAAATCAAAAAGCCAGCAATCACACCCAACCAGCCAAGGTAATGCCATTTTGAATTAGCACCCGCCTCTTCGGTTAAAGTCTGCAGGGTATTAATAGGGCTTTGTCGTCCCCTGCGCCCCATCATGGTTTCAGCCATCATAATAGGAATACCAATGGCTGCAATACATAATAAATAGACGATGACAAAAGCACCACCCCCATTCTCACCAGTAATATAAGGAAACTTCCAGATATTACCCAAACCAACAGCCGAACCTGTTGCCGCGAGTATAAATGCAAAACGTGAAGACCACTCACCATGAATAGATTTTTTTATATCGGCCATTAAGCTACCTACGTGTTAGAAAAATTCAATTGTTTATAGTAAATATAAAGTAAAATACTATTATTCTTATTATTATATTAAGTCATTACCGAGCGTTTTATTAACTAAAATACAAGGTTAAGCCTAAATACTAAGAGTGATTATACCTTTTACCTCAGTTTAAAAACAGATTTGGACAACCATGGCCGGAAAAAAATCCAAGAAAAAAAAGCAATCCGATAATATCATTGCTAAAAATCGCTATATTTCGCATGAATTTTTTATCGAAGAACGCTTTGAAGCGGGGCTCGTTTTAGAAGGTTGGGAAGTAAAAAGCATGCGTGAAGGCAAAGTGCAGCTAAAAGAAAGTTATGTCTTTGTCAAAAATGGCGAAGTCTGGATTTCAGGCATGCACATTTCAGCGCTTAACTCAGCCTCTACCCATATCACCCCTTATGCAACACGGGTACGTAAGCTGTTATTACACCGTGAAGAAATCAATAAATTAATCGGCAATGTCGAACGTAAAGGTTACACCTTAGTCCCCACCTTTCTCTATTGGAAAGATAGCCGCGCCAAATTAGAAATTGGCTTGGCTAAGGGTAAAAAATTACACGATAAACGCGCCACTGAAAAAGACCGTGACTGGCAACGCGAAAAAGCACGTAACTTAAAACTAAATTAATACCATGACCCAGCACTCTAACTTACTTAGCCCTGAAAATAGCCTACTACTTGTTGTAGATATACAAACCAAGCTCACTAGCGTCATGCCCGAAGGGGCTGCTGAAGACATGCAGGAAAATAGCAGTCGCTTGATTGAATCAGCTAACTTACTGAATATTCCTGTCTTTGCAACTGAGCAATACCCTCAAGGGCTAGGAGTAACAGTCGATAGCCTCAAGGCAAAATTTAATAGCGATACGGTTTACTTTGAAAAAACGGGGTTTTCCTGCTGTGCAGCTGATCACTTTAATGCCGCACTGCAAAATTCCGCACGCAAACAAATCATTATTGTGGGCCAAGAAACCCATGTTTGTATATTACAAACAGCTTTGACACTTTTACAACAAGGTTATCAAGTGCATATACTTGAAGATGCCGTCTGTTCACGTAAAGCAGAACATAAATTTTATGCCTTGCAACGTATGCAACAACAAGGCGCAACAATTAGTAATTTTGAATCCGTGCTATTTGAATGGTTACAGGACTCTAAGCATGCACATTTTTCTGCGATTAGTCAGCTGTTGCGTTAAAGCACAAGGATTCAATACTACTCGAAACTAAGAAAAAAGCTATTCAGCATAACGATTCCCCATTTAAAATAGTAGCCTTATCATTAACTAGCATTTAGTATAGGCGGATAAATTAAAAATATTTTAGTTAGCAAATATCTTATGGAGTCATTATGCACAAAAGGAACCTGATGTTTAACATAAAAAAATTCCTCTATTTTTTCTTTTTTTTACTACACTGCTCTCCTTCTATCGCAGCACTTGAACCTCCAGAGTTGCTATTAAACACTCAGTGTATAAATGTACATGCTTCTTGGAATAATGTTGCAGGTGCAACAGGGTATGAGCTTTGGTATCAACCCATCGATGCAAATCAAGACTGGGATTATATTGATTTAAGCTCCTCTACCGAACTTTCGACACCACTATGGAATGGTGCAAATTATTATATTGCGCTTGCAGCCTATAACGCTCAAGAAGTTAGTGAGTTTTCACCGATAGAATTATTAACTGTGGGGGACTTCCTGCTACCTCCTATCCAAAAAATATCGATTAATAATTTGAATGCCACTATTTCGTGGAATCAAATAGATAATGCAGAAAAATATGAGCTATGGTATTCGATAGATTCCTTAGAAACTTGGAATCAAGTCGAATTTGATAAAAATACCCACAGCATTTCCATTGATTTATGGGAGGGAGCCTATATACAAACAACCATGTCCTCAATAGGCAAGCATGATTCTTTTAGTCGGTTCTCAGAAATAATTGATATTGCTATTGGGGGTAAACCAAATATAACTGCAAGTTACGAAAACACTCTATACCCTATTGATGTTATAGATGTTTTCCCTGCATCTACGGCCAGCCCTTACGCACCTATCTTGCAAAACTGTGTCTACTCAAAAACCAGAACACAATCTTGTAAATTAAGTACATTACCCCTATTAGGCCAAGAGTTTCCCGCACCAAGTATCAACAATATTCTTGATAGAACATTGGTTTCACACGACTGGATGACAGAAAGGTTTGAACAATTTTTACACCTATTACCGCCTGATTCTTTAAAATTATTTCGTGCAGTGACTGCCGTTGTAATTTCAGCTGATATCAGACCTGCTTATTATGATGCAAGTACAGGTGCAGTGTATCTAGACTCGCAATATTTTGTAATTAAATCAGACCCAAAGTCTGTTAGTGATACTGTTGATCAAACGCCTGATTATAGAGAGGGCTGTAGTGACTCTTTAAATTTCAATCAATTATTTCGATATATAAAAAATGGGGACTATGCTTACTTTGAAGCAGAGAGTGAGCGTACGATTAATGATGTTTTATTATTAGCAGGACAAGTCTTGTTTCATGAATTAGCACATGCTAATGATTATTTCCCTCCCTCCTCATTAGGTCAACTTGACTTCAATATGTCTGTGCATGAAGCAGCAGATAACAACATAAAAAATAGAGTGTCGCATCAACTGACACAATTTTTTCCATTATCATCTGATGTTCTTAAGTATCTGGCTGATGTCATGTACGATTGCAGTAACTCGACTTGCCAACAAATATCGTACACTGCTGATGGAATTGCCAATGAATTTATTTATGATGGGGCTAATGATACTTATAATTACAATACGGTATATGAAGATTTAGCCATGCTTTCCGAAGAAGCCATGATGCTGTATTTTTTTGGTGTAGAAAGGGATATTGCCCTCACAAATGCACCAACTAACAAGCAGGCTAGTGATGATGAGTATATTGTCGCATGGGGTCAAAGGCATAGAATTTCAGCACCTAACATAAAAAATAAAATTAAATTCATTATGAGCCAACTTATTCCTGAAATTGATTTTGCAAGTTACATAGATAATGCACCAGCACCAACTGATATGATTATTGGAAAAAGCTGGAATGAAAATATAACTCTTGGCAATAATAAAAGATCCAAAAAATCAAGACCCCATAAACACCAACAACCTACACGGCATATAAATTATCAATAATCTTATTTTCAGGGGAGCCTTCTTTATATGATAACTCATTGGCAAACCATTGATATTCTTTATCAAAAGATACTGGCATTACGACAGAATACAACTTGTTAATCATTAGGAATAAATAGTTTATTCATTACACAAACTATCCCTTTTTCCACCTTTAAATTAAACAATATAAAATGCCTATTACTACTTTTAT
>CAZXJK010000075.1:0-10611 GCA_964640895.1 uncultured Methylomonas sp. | reverse complement strand
TGAGTCAACCTTTTTTAGAGCGAGAAAATATTGATATAGTTATCGAAAAAGATACGAGTTTTAAATTTTTTATTAGAAGCTTAGAGCAGCGTACAAACTAATAATTTCAACATCTTAAAACTAGAGCTGAATACAAACTCAGCTCTAGTCAATATTATCTTAAAATATAAACTACTTAATTTTAATTCCCACGCACAGTAATTTTATAAGTATTGATAATGCCTAAAATAGTATCGTAATGCCAATCGACACTCGTAACAGAACGAATGCCGCCATTCTTCTTCGCTGTTTCTATACTACAATCACCTTTCGCGACCATACCAACATAGCTTACACAGGTGGCCTCACCTGTTTTCGAATAAGAACCATTAGCAGATGCTGCAATGGGCAGCTCAACATCTGTAATAATCATACCGACCGGCATAGAACTAACACACCCCGTTAAAGCCAAAACCGAACCTGCAACACAAATAGCTTGTAAAGTTTTTTCATTCTAGACTTCCTTTAATGTAAACAGTGAGTTTTCGATTATAGACCGACAGTTGATAAAAAAGAAACACATTCACTTTAATTACCTCAAAAAACCTTCTAAATCATTGCCATATATTGAATTATATTACTTTATCAACTCATAAAGAAAACTAGCGCCTTGCACATCCCTACCCTTTTCCCGCAATACCAGCCCTAGTTCTAGTTGTTCTTGCAAAGCTGCTTTTGTACCAGATAACCGCAATTGAAAAACATGCTGACCCTGCTCAACCTGTATCCATTTTACCGACGTTACCATTGGCAATTCACGTAGGTACTTCTTAATATGGGTTTCAGCAGTCATACCACGAATACCCGCTATTTTCAAAATCTGCATATCTGCTTGTGCCTGATCAGCATTAACCGCATAAAACACAGAGAGCTGGGTATAAACACGCTGTAAGCTTGCGGCTAAGTTATGCTTTAATTTAGTACAAGGTAAAGTCCATTGCTCGATTTTGTTATTAAAACTTAAAGTCCATTCCGAACGCCAACAAGTTCGCTGTTTAACAATCTTGCCCGATAAGACTGCTGAGACATCATAGCGCACAGAAGCTTCCTGCAAATGCTCAGGGTAAGCACTTAATACATCCTTAGCATGCACGCGTTGCTTTTCTTCCAAATCCATCAGCGGTAGCAAAACAGGAATACCTTGCAATTTAACCGCCGCCTGCAAGGCAGTATTCACCTCTGCATGCTGGCTTATATCAAACATTTCTTTTTTACCAAACTGTTCAACCACCAACCACATTAAAACTTGATCGCGCACCTCATTCCAAATAGATAATTGACTACTGCGCATTAACTCCAATAGCGTTTCTTCATTAAACATGACCCTCATAGTACGAGGTGAATTAGCACCTTTTCCCCCTGAAAGCAAAGCATATTGATACTGATCCACATAGGCTGAAGCATTATTTAATGCCGTTAACACAGTAGGGTCTTGCATAATATCTGATCCTGCCATCACCCTATTTAACACGATCACTAAAGCCTGACGTAACGCTGCATTCCGGTCATCACGTGATTGACTACGGGTTATAACTTCTGCTTCAAATAAGCCTTTTATCTCCACGGCCAACACCGATTGGGTGAAGAATAAGCAACAAATCAATAGAAACCTAATAAGCACTTTTATATCCTTAATTTTCTCTTGTACAATAGCTATAACTATAATTTAATTTTACCGATAAGAGAACACTCGTGAGTGAAGATAAACAAGAGAGCTTAAACTACAAAAGTGCAGGCGTGGATATTGAAGCAGGCAATACCTTAGTAGAACGCATCAAGCCAATTGCTGCAAGCACCCGTACCGCTGGCGTTATGGCAGGATTAGGTGGTTTTGGATCTTTATTTGAGCTGCCGTTAGACCGCTATAAACATCCTATTTTAGTTTCCGGCACCGATGGTGTGGGCACCAAATTAAAACTGGCAATCGATCTTAAGCGCCACAATACCGTTGGTATTGACCTGGTGGGCATGTGTGTGAACGATATTATCGTGCAAGGTGCTGAATCATTATTCTTCTTGGATTACTTTGCAACTGGCAAGCTAGATGTGGATACTGCTGCTGCCGTTATCGAAGGCATTGGGGAAGGCTGCAAACTGGCTGGTGCTGCATTGGTTGGCGGAGAAACCGCAGAAATGCCTGGCATGTATGCAGATGGCGAATATGATCTAGCGGGTTTTTGCGTAGGTATTGTTGAAAAAGACGCTATTATTGATGGTAGCAAAGTGGCTGCAGGCGATAAATTAATTGGTATCGCCTCTTCAGGACCGCATTCTAATGGCTATTCTTTAATTCGCAAAATTATTGAGCGCAGCAATATCCCATTAACAGAATCCCTAGAAGGCAAAAGCTTAGCGGATCACTTAATGGAACCTACCCGAATTTATGTCAAACCATTGCTACAATTGGTCGATAAAATATCGGTACATGCGATGGCGCATATTACAGGTGGTGGCATTACTGAAAATCTACCACGCGTCTTACCCGAAGGGCTTAGTGCCAACATCGACCTGAATACTTGGCAGTTCCCTGCTATTTTTCAATGGTTACAAGCACAAGGCAATGTCAGCCAAGAAGATATGCTGACTACCTTTAACTGTGGTGTCGGCATGATTGTTGCCGTTGCAGCCGAAGACGCAGAAGCGACAATTAATACCTTAAATGAACTAGGTGAACAAGCTTTTGCTATTGGCGACATTGTCGCGACAGCTGATAAAAACCAAGTAGATTATATGACAGGCTAGTTTTTTAGAAATTTAGCCGCATATCATTATGTAATTAGTACAAAAAATGTAGCTACCGACTCAAGACGGAGCAAATATTAATAAAGCAGGCTAAAGATTTGCGCTCCTTGATATTCACAAAACGAGGCGCAGGTCTTTAGCCTGCTTTAGCATTAGGGAGCTGGAAATAAATAATCGTCCGATATTGGCAGGCGCGCCATGCTACCTCACGAAATTCAGGGACTCCTGTCACCTGAATTCGTTCACCTACGCAGCGAATGGGGGATGCCCTGAACGCCCTGCGTCCGTAACGACTGCGCACAAAAGCAGCTCCGTCATGACTACCTCAAATGGCTGGACGGCTATTCGGAATGCAATTCTTGCTCCTCTCGCGTGCTGCTAGCACACGTCGAATCAGCAAATTGCCCTGTCGCCTATCAGGGACTAAAAATCATCACTTCGCTAAGCTCCGTTTCCCTGATTTTCAGCGGTAGTTATGCTTGACTACTTATGGCAATAAAGCCAATTTTTTTTGTACCTTAGCTGTTGCATCCACCTTTGGGCTAGCATGGATAACGCCTTCAGTTAGTAACAAATCGTATTCACCTTCATCAGCTAACGCTTTTACTGCCGCAATAATTCTGTTCTGCATCTTGCCTAACTCTTCATTACGACGAATACTAAAATCTTCCTTAAACTCTTGTTGCGAACGCTGTGCTTCACGACGCTTACTGATAATATTCCGCTCCAAGTTGCGCTTTTCAGTATCAGTCATCGTTAAACCATCACGCGCCAACTTTTCCTCTAATTTTTTAATCGCTTTTTGTTGCGCAACTAATTGCTTATCTTTAGGAGAAAACTCTCTTTCTAAACGTTTTTTAGCTTCTGCAGCTTGCGGTGCATTGGCCATAAGCAAAGGAATATTAACTACTCCTATTTTTATTTCTGCCAAAGCAGCTTGACTTAACAATAACAAACTCGCCAAAAAAGCTAATTTCTTTAACATTGAGTACTTCTCCCTATTTTTCCTAAAAGCAAAATCGTATCGAACATTATACTGTATCTATACAAAAATGCTCAGCACTTAAAACTGTGAACCAAAACTAAATTGGAACGATTGTATTTCATCACCGTCTTTTTTATTCAATGGAATCGCATAACTGATTTGTAATGCACCAAAGGGCGACAACCATTTTGCTGCAACGCCTGTTGAATACCTAAATTGAGAAAATGAAAACTTTGGCTTAATAGTCGTAAAACTACCATCCGCATTTTTCTGAATATAATTTCCTTGCACAGTACCAATATCAAAAAAAGTACTCAAACGTACTGAGTCCACATCCGACATAAAGGGGATAGGGAAAATAAGCTCGGTATTACCTATCACTTTAATATTCCCTCCGTAAGGTCTTGGCTCGCCCATTATGCCACCTCCACGGTCAGTACAAGCACCATTACAATGATCACGCGGCCCTAAAGTATTATCATTAAATCCTCTAACCGAATTTACACCACCCGCAAAATAGTTTTCAAAAAACGGCAACTCCTCAGTATCGCCATAACCATCGCCATAGGCTGCCGATACCATAAATCTCAAAACCAAATCCTTAGCAAGGCTAAAGTAATGCTGGTCTTTAGCACTTATTTTATAAAAGGTTAAATCACTACCAGGAATGGTGACTAAAGCCGAAAGTCGCTGCTGACTACCATCACTAGGAAAAGTTGGCCGATCTAATGTATCTCGCACCCAGCCTATAGAAAAAGGGAAAGTTAGAAATTTGTCGCCATTTTCCTTCATCCATACGGGTAACTCAGGCGGTGGAAAATCTCCTGCCTTTAAAGTCGTATGCTTAACATCCACCCCAAAACTAAAGCGCTGATTTTCATTAATCGGGAACCCAAAATTCACTCCACCACTTGCAATATCGGTTAAATAATTGGAAATATTGGCGGCCTGAGCATCAGTCGTTTTATACAACAAATTATAACCAATACTCACACCATCACGCGTAAAGTAAGGGTTGGTAAAAGCCAAACTATACAAGGTGGAAACATCACTTTTATTGAAATTTACACTGACCCGCTTACCTGAACCAAAGATATTATCTTGCGTAATGCTCGCATTATAGATAATACCCTGTGTTTGCGAATACCCAATCCCCGCCATCAAGTTACCCGAAGACCTTTCTGTCACCGAATAATTAAGATCCATTTGGTCACGCGTACCCGGTACTAACGGTGTTTCGATACCAATATTATTTTCAAAATAGCCTAAGCGGTTTAAACGTTGTTTAGAACGTTCAATATTATAAGATGAGGCCCATGCTCCTTCCATTTGACGCATTTCTCTACGCAACACTTGATCGCGAGTTTTAGTGTTACCTTGCATATTAATGCGTCGAACATAAACACGCCCAGCAGGATCCACAAAAAAAGTCATATCGACTGTTTTAGTGTCATGATGAATATCCGGCACCATATTAACATTAGCAAAGGCATAACCTTCTTCACCCAAGCGATCTGAAATAAATTTTGACGTTAAGGTCGCATTTTTACGTGAGAAAATTTCTCCGGGCCCCACCCGCATTAAGGCAATCAACTCTTCGGGGTTAACAACCAAATCACCGCTTAGCTTTACTTTATTTAAAGTAAAAAGCTCACCTTCTTCGATATTTACTGTCAAATAAATATCTTTTTTATCGGGGGTAATAGAGACTTGTGTTGATTTAATAACGAAGTTTATATAACCCCTATCCAAGTAATATGAACGCAAGCGCTCTAAATCTGCCGATAATTTCTGCTTGGAATACTGATCATTTTTAGTATAAAACGAGAGGAAATAAGTGGTACTTAACTCGAACTGATCTAGTAAATCATCCTCTGCAAAAACCTTATTGCCAATAATATTAACTGACTTTATCTTGGCAACCGCTCCTTCAGAAATATTAATATTGATACTGACTCTATTACGCTCAAGCGGCAAAACTTCAGTGTCGATTTTAATACTATACTTACCGTGACTAAAATATTGCCGGCGTAATTCTTGTTCAACTTTATCCAAGATTAGGCGGTTAAAGACCTTGCCTTTTGACAAACCAATTGAAGTTAAGGCTGTCAATAAATCTTCAGTCGTTAAATCATCATTACCTTCAATTTCAATTTCAGCAATAGAAGGCCGTTCTTCTACTGCGATCAATAAAATATCTCCATCACGCTGCATCGAAATATTATGAAAAAATCCAGTCTTAAATAAGGCTCTAATAGCAGGTGCTACATTTTTTTGTAATAATTTCTCACCTACATTAACAGGCAAATAATTAAATACCGTTCCTACAGAAATACGCTGTAATCCTGTTACACGTATATCCTGAACAATAAATCCATCCTCATCACTCTGTACTACGGGTGAAATTAATAGGCAAAGCAAAAGCAGAGGTAAGAAAAATTTAAATTTCATGAATTATCATAGCCGAAGAAAGTCGACAAAAAGTACTACAGTTAAGTTATTTTTGCAGAAACAGCGCTTCTACACCAAGCAGTTTGAGATTGTTTTATTATGCATTTTCAATAGGAAATGCCAACACATCATTTATATGGATTTGCTGACTTATAACCATCAATAAACGATCAATACCAATGGCTACTCCAGCACAATCAGGCAAGCCATGTTGCAAAGCGGCCAAAAAACGTTGATCTTTAGCAATACAGGCAGATCCATTAGCATGCCTTACCTTGATATCCTTTGTAAAACGCATAGATTGCTCGCCTTCATCAGCTAATTCAAAAAAACCATTACCAATTTCCACTCCACCAATAAAAACCTCAACACGTTCTGCAATAAGAGCATTATCGGGCTTTAACCGAGCAAGTGAAGGTAAGCAAGCAGGGTAATCATATACCATCTGTACGCCCTGCCCAGCCATTTGCTGCTGAACAATATGGCTAAATAAAAAATCTAGCCACGCCGCGTGGTCTGTTGTGCATAATCCCTGAGCTTCTGGCAATCCATGACTCACTGCTACAGATTGATATGCAAGCCGATCAAACACCAAGGCATCCAACTTGGTATACTTTGCAAAAATAGCTAGGTAACTAACACGCTCAACGGGTGTAGAAAAACTAGTGACAGGCAATAATTGGCTAAATAACAACTCAATATCATCCATCAGTTGTTGCAAATTAAAGCCAACTCGATACCATTCCAAAATAGTAAATTCAGGGTTATGATACCTACCTGATTCACCATTTCTGAAGGCTTTGCCAATTTGGTAAATAGAGCCACTCCCTGCTGCCAGCAAACGTTTCATGGCCAATTCAGGAGAACTTTGCATATAGAATCTTTTATTAGTAGCAGTGTACTGCGCTGTAAAGTAATCCAAATAGGGATCAGTACCAACAAACTCACCTAATACTGGCGTTTCTACTTCCATTACGTCTTGGGCGTAAAAAAATGCCCTAATTTCACCTAGTACCGTTGCACGTAGCCGTAATAACTCCAATGAACAGGCTGGTTGCCATGCAGTCTCAACTTCTATGACTTTGCTCGTGACGCATATTCGCCAGTACGCGTATCAACCTTAATAACTTCACCAATTTGTACAAATAAAGGCACACGCACTACTGCACCAGTCTCTAGCGTAGCAGGCTTACCACCACCACCAGAAGTATCCCCTTTTAAACCTGGGTCGGTCTCTGTTACTTTTAGTTCAACAAAATTGGGAGGCGTAACACTAATCGGCGCATTATTCCATAAAGTCAAAATACACATTGCTTGATCTTTAAGCCATGGTTTTGCATCAGCAACTGCATTCGCATCAGCTTGAAACTGTTCAAATGACTCAGGATCCATAAAATGAAAAAACTCACCATCATTATATAAATACTGCATATCCAAGTCGACTACATCTGCCGCTTCAACCGATTCACCCGACTTAAACGTACGTTCAATCACACGACCATTTTTTAGATTTCTTATCTTAACTCGATTAAAAGCTTGCCCTTTACCAGGCTTAACAAACTCATTTTCAATAATGGCGCAGGGATCAGCATCCATTATAATTTTCATCCCTGCTTTAAATTCGCTAGTACTAAACCTCGCCATTCGACCCTCTATTGGTTGTATGCATACAAAGCCCGATATTATACCTTGCATTGTGTTACATCTGTACAATATCTAGATATTCAAAAAAACTTAAGCCCTGAGGTCAAGAAGGCCCTAGCATTAAGAAAGTGATGTGGTATAGTGCAATATGTAGCAAAGAGGAGCGTAAGGAACGAGCATGGGCACTTAACGAAATCATACGCCCAAAATAAAATAAAATAAACTCTATCCGACTTGTCTTGAAATCATTACATTTGAAGTCTTTAAAAAATAATAATAATATAAGGAGTGGATTATGTTAGCAAAAATTACCGTAGCAGATTATATGACCAAACATTTGGTTAAATTATCACAAGATATGAATGTCATAGATGCTATCCAAAAAATTCTAGATCATAAAATCACTGGAGCACCCGTTTTTGATGATCATGGCAAAGTAGTCGGTATGTTCACAGAAAAAGATGGCATAAAAGTGGTTTTAGAAACAGCTTACAACCAAAGTGGTGCGGGTAAAGTGTCCGAATTTATGACCGAACAAGTTGTGCATGTAGAAGCAGAGACCAGCATTGTTGATCTTGCTGAAAAATTTCAAGGCTCTTCTGTTAGAAGCTTTCCTGTTTATAAAGATCAGGATTTAGTTGGCATTATTAGCCGTACAGATGTTCTAAGAGCTCTAGCAAGTAATGCGTAAACTCTTTATAGCACATTTGATTAACCAAATGACTCACTCAGATTGCTATAAATTGCAATTGCTGCTCACAGCTTATTTTGTCAAATAATATCGTGTGTATTACCAGTTCATAGCAAACTGGTAATACACAAACATCTAAATTTAGCTTAATTTGCAATCACTTTAATATATTCCCCCCCAGCCTCACGAGTTGAACCAACGAGGATACGTACCAGCCCAGTATTAGAAACCTCCAACTGCCCAGAAACTTCAATTATTTCCCCCTGCTCTGCCTGACCTGTATAAGTGGCTGTATAACAGACAACTTCTGCAACCTTAGCATGCCTAACCCGAAGTCTTGCGGGGTAATCAAAAGCATATTGTGCATCACTAACCTCCGCTTGTATGATTAAGGCACCTTGCTTCTCATAAGTTACTAAATCATCCGCAACTTGAACTACCAATAAATTTAAATCAAATTTACGCCCATTAATTAGGGCTTTATTATATTTACGCCGCTCATGCCAAATATAATCTGTATAGCTTAAGTCACATTGCCGCCGACTATAAGAGTCCAACCATGCAGCAGCATCTAATGACTGTAATTTATTTTCTGTTATCAGCTGTGTAATAATGCCTCTAAGGCAGTAAAAAATTTTTCTGTCATACACAACTAAATCAATATCTGAACTTGAGTTTTGCGCTCCAATTAACAAGGATCCAGTAACACCTATATCATGTAACGCAATTCCTGCCATACGCAATAAATGACACAAGTTAAGCAGGTCTTGCTCAACCGCATCAGGGACCTGTTTCACAAGCAGTTTCTGTAAGCACTGTTTAGGCTGGTGATGCATGGTAATAGCTTGAATATCTACCGCATGCAAATGTGCAGATTTTTGCTCAGAATAGAATAAATATTGCGGATATTGATCGGATAATAATTGATTAGCTAATGCTGTATCAAGTTTTTGCCAAGATTCGCCTTTTAAAACATATCGTAAAAAGCAAAGTACTTTACCCCGCTCTATTTCTTGAGCAACGACGGCAAAAATTAAACCTTCTTTAGTTTGGATAAAGTCTTTAGCTAAATATGTTATCGGCACTAAGCTGTCTCATATTTGTTTCTGCCACTTTCTTTAGCTCGGTATAGCGCATCATCAGCTGCTTTAGTAATTTCATCACCACTTTTATATTGGCCATTATAAGTCGCAACACCTAAGCTTAAAGTTATATGTGGAGCTACTTTTGAGCCACCATGCTCAATAGCAAGAGACTCAATCCCCTGCCTGACCTTTTCAGCAAAATCACTACCGCCTTGTAAATTAGTATTTGGCAAAATAAAGGTAAACTCTTCACCCCCGTAACGACAAGCCAAATCGGCTGGTCGGCCAGCCATCTGAATAAGACACGCCCCAACAGACTCAAGGCAGTCGTCTCCAACCTGATGCCCATAAGTATCATTATAAATCTTGAAAAAATCAATATCACAAATAATGACAGTTAAAGGCTTCTTTTCACGTTTGGCTAATTTATATTCTTTCTCTAAAGTCACATCAAAATTACGCCGGTTGGCCAAGCCTGTTAGTTTGTCAAACATCGATAGATGCAATAAAGCCTTATTAGCTTCTATTAATTCTAACTGCGCCTCTTTAAGCTTCTTCCGCGTATGATAAATACGCTCCATTGCAGAAATCTGCAATTGCAAACGCAATGGATTGATAGGTTTAGGCAAATAAGCATCACCTCCCGCTAAAAACCCTTGTGTATATGAATCATCATCATCTTTAGTTGTTAAAAAAATAATGGGGAACCAGCCCTCATCACCTTTTATCTCCCTAATCTTCTGAGTCGCTTCAAAACCATTAATCCCAGGCATTTCTACATCCATTAATGCTATATCAACAGAATTATCCTTTACATATTCGACAGCTCCCTCACCCGTTTCTTGATGAACAACCTCATGCCCGAACGGGCTAACACACTGAGCAACCAATAAGCGTATTGCTTTACTGTCATCTACAATTAATATTTTCATCTATATTTAATATTTTCATCTATATTTAATATTTTCATCTAT
>CAZXJK010000074.1:0-10621 GCA_964640895.1 uncultured Methylomonas sp. | reverse complement strand
GTAGCAATAGGCGCATAGCAGGCTACGTAACTGTTGCTACAGTACTGATGACGGATAAAAAAACCAGTAAAGATGGATGATGTGTGTTTCCAGGTGCCTAAGTACCCAGACGTAATTGATTTAACTACAATACGCAGGATTTTTTTTCATATTCAAGGCGCATAAATAGGTGCATAGCTGGCTACGCAACTGTGTTTCTGGCGCGGCTATGTAGCCAAAAGACAAGTCAGACTCGGGTATTATTGAATCCTCATTGCTTAGGAACGTACACATCTCCAATTACCCCTTAATTTTAATCAGATGTTGATAATTTTATGGAGGTAATATAAAGTGTCGTTTAACTCTTTAGCGTTTTGGACTAATAGTTTTTTCAGTCTAGTCGGGCGTTTAGCCAGACTCAAATTTATTGTGTGGTTTTAAGGTTGCGAAATGTATCTTTATCAATTTTTATGTACGGAACTACCGGCTTCCAAGCAAGAAATACGTGATTTTGCATTATCAGCTCCCAAAATGGGCTACACACTTAAGACGGGGCTTTGCTGGGTTACGTTTTTTTACTTCGTTAAAAAATCTAACCCAGCCTACGGTGTCCCGTCTTAAGTTGGTAGCCCCCACTTGATATGATTGCAACACCAGCCTTATTTTCCTTTGATAAAGCGACAGGTAAAATATTAGTTAATGCAGATGCTTGCACTCATTACACCCCAAGAAAAAACAATTTCTCTACAGTCGCTGAATTAGTATCCAATACAATTAAGGTATTTAATTTAAATTGTGATCGGTTAGTCGAGAATAGACTAAAGGTTTTTTATTCTTATCAACAGAAAATAAAATGGTTAGTTTTCAGAAAAATTATAGAGCTAACTTGAAATATTCTAGTCTAATGATCTCCCGTTCCTCAACTCTTCTGCAAAACCAATAAGCGATTATTAGCAGGCATAGCAAAATCATTTATTAGCTCTAAATTTGCGCTATTAGCCAAGTTGATCACTTCGTCAAAATCACGAATCCCCTGTAATGGATCGATAGATTTTAACCATTGATCAAACTGGGTGTTACTAGCACTGGTATATGCACCGTTATAATTGAACGGCCCATAAATACAAACAACTGCTTGCTCAGTTAAATATTCACCCAAACCGACAAATAAACGCTGTACCGCGTGCCAAGGCATAATATGCAAAGTATTCGCAGTAAACAAAGCCTCAATTTGCGTACAAGGCCAAGCATTTTCCAGTACATCTAAGGCTAAAGCCGTTGGCAAATTGCTAAGCTCAGCTTGCTGCAACCAACTATTTATCCCTGCCAAATTTTCGCTTCTATCGGTAGTTTGCCATAGCAGATGTGGTAGATGTTCAGCAAAGTAACAGGCATGTTGCCCTGTGCCACTGCCTATTTCCCAGACTTGTTTAGATTCAGCAAAAACTGGCTGAATTACCTGTAAAATGGCGTGTTTATTATTTTCGCAAGATTGTGAGAAAGGTTTATGCATGGTAATTAAACAAATTAGTAGTATGACCGAGGTTAATACGCAGCACTGGAATAGCCTTGTGCAAAACAAAGACCCTTTTCTGCGTCATGAATTCTTATTGGCCTTAGAGCAAAGCGGTGTCGTGAGCGAGCAATCAGGTTGGCTACCGCAACATTTGTTGGTGCTTGATAAAGGCGAATTAATCGCTGCCATGCCATTATATTTAAAATATCATTCTTGGGGTGAATTTGTTTTTGATCAACAGTGGGCCGATGCTTACCACCAATCTGGCATGGACTATTACCCAAAATGGGTCAATGCCGTGCCTTTTACCCCCTGCCAAGGCCAGCGTATTTTGATAAAAAACCAGCAAAATGCGCTGGCAATCATCCAAACTTGCATTGCCTTTATTCAAGACATATCTGCACTTAACAATATCTCAAGTTTGCATTGTTTATTCCCAAATGCAGAACAAACTGCACATTTACAAGAACAATTAATCATTCGGGAAAGTGTACAGTTCCAATGGTTTAATCAAGGCTATCGTGATTTTAACGATTACCTTGATTCGTTCACTTCCCGCAAGCGTAAAAGAACCCATAAAGAGCGCAGACAAGTTAAGGAACTTGGCATTACCCTACAAAGAGTCAGCGGTTTGGAAATATCAGCACAACAATGGCAGGTTTTCTTTCAGTTTTACCAATTGACCTATATAAAAAGAGGTCAATCAGCGTATTTGAATATTAATTTTTTTAAACAGTTGGCAGAAACCATGCCTGAACAAATACTACTAATTTTGGCCATTAAAGATCAGAAATATGTTGGTGCTGCGTTGAGTTTTATAAGTGAAGATACCTTGTACGGGCGTTATTGGGGCTGTTATCAGGAGTATAAATTCCTACATTTTGAGGCTTGCTATTATCAAGGTTTAGATTATTGCCTGGAACATCAACTGCGCAGATTTGATTCGGGAGCACAGGGCGAACATAAAATTGCGCGCGGCTTTGAGCCTATCATCACCTCTTCTGCGCATTGGGTCCAAAATTCACAATTTTCGAGATTGATTAAGGATTTTGTCGAGCAGGAAAAAATAGGAGTACGGCAATATCAGCAGCAGTGCTGTCAGAAATTGCCATTTAATCAGCATCATTCTTTTGGGGGAATATAGCATTAGGGAGCTGGAAATAAATAATCGTCCGATATTGGGTAGGATTTTTGTTTGTCTTTGGTGGTGTCGTAACGGGCGCGTAGCAAGCTACGTAACTGTTACGACACCGCTAAAGACGGACAAAAAGACCAACAAGATTGGATGATTATTTTTTTCCATCTCCCTTATCTGCTACAGCCGTTACAGCGCAGGATGCATAACCCTCTATGCTCCTTTAGGGGCGAGGATTTAATAATACCCGAGCCCCCTTACCCTGTAATAACTGGCTTTTTCTTCTTCAAATAAATATACCCAAACACTCCCACAAACAATACCGCAATAATATAAGGTATTTTGCTCACTATATGCACAGGCTGCCTAACACCGGTGAATTCAAATTTGGTTAATACACCCAAGCCGGAATCATTAATATCAATGGTAATTGATTTTGCATTTAAGGCGGGTATTTGTACTTCACCTCCATCAAAAGGCTTGTAGTTTTTCGATCTGATTTGGATAAAATTAGGGTAAATCGGCAGGGAAGAATAACTGGCTCCATCACCTAATGCATCCGCCAATTCTTTCTCTATTTCTTTAGTGGTCTTACCGTCAGTCCTGATTTTTATCGGGGTATTATCATCAATAGTCACCGTGACAAAGCCCCCTGCTGTTTCTTGCTTGACTGCAGTAGAAAAACCAGCAATATATTCAACGGCAGCTGAATATACAATATCAATGGCAATCGCTGTTTCTGCTGCTTTAAAGCTTTTGTTGGGCACAGCATAACTCAATTCCTGATTACTATAATCTCGGGTACTAATTCTGGATAATTCAAATCCTTCCTTATTACTCACTGTCATTTCAGATTTATTCGTTACTGCCACCGCGCCACGATCCAGCGGTGTGCGAGTCACTACAGCAGCATTTAGTGCTTTGGCAATCTTATAGGCAACCCCCGCATCGGTTGTGGGTGATTTCATGCCAGTACCATCGACAAACATTAAGCCATTAATATCCCGTGATGGCTCATCACCTTTACGCCAAGTCACCAGGTAAGAAAATGCAGTTTCCCCAGTTCTTTTAGAAAACCCTGTTTTTAGGCGTAATTGATTAGTGCCTTCTGCTGAGGCATAAACAGCTGCTGACACACTAAAGGCCGAAATAAAGAGCATTGCTATGCTTAGTTTTTTTATTGTTATCATTGCTTATCCTTGTAAGAGTCGCCCCACATTAGCATATTTCTTACACATCACTAAACATTCCTATTGCAAAGCAATTAAACGCTACTTTATTACTATGCTACCTACACAGACAACGGAATATATTGCACCATAAGCGCCACTATCGCACCAAAATAAAACATCAAAACTGACGACTAATCCCTACTGAAACACTTGGTATTTTAATGCATTAAAAAACAATCACATACAACATAATTATATTCTGGCATGACTATTGCTTTTATATTATCAGCGTTTGCCGTTATGCATTATTTGTTATTATTTTTATTTTTATGTACTTAGGCGCTTACTCTTGCAATAGAGTCAGCGCCATTTTTTTTAAAACTAGTGAATAACTCTCTAACACCCCCTTACAATCTACGCACACTGCTTTGATTGCCACCACTACTCCATAAAAATATTATGCTATTTGGTCGTAACAAAAAAAATCCTATTACTATTGCCGATAAAAAAATTGAAAAATGGACTTATTCGACTTGCGGCTACTGTTCTACTGGTTGTTCCATTGAAATTGGTACCAATCAGGACGGTATTCCCGTGTCTTCACGCGGTGTGGGCGGCGCAGATGTCAACCAAGGTAAGCTGTGTTTAAAAGGTATTTTTGGACATGAATTATTTGAATCTTCAGGTCGCGGTAAAATCCCATTAGTTCGCACCGACATCCATGAGCCGTGGCAAAACTCTGACTGGGATGGTGCGATGAGCAAAATGACCGCTGAAATCAAACGTATTCAAGCTACTTATGGACGTGATGCGTTTGCCATTGTATCCACCGGGCAAATTCTGACCGAAGGATTTTACACCTTAGGTAAGTTAGCACGCGGTGTTATTGGTACTAATAATTATGATGGCAATACCACTTTATGCATGGCTTCTGCGGTTTCGGGCTATAAACGCTCATTTGGTTCTGACGGCCCACCAGGCTGTTATGAAGACTTTGAACATACTGATTGCTTGATTGCCTGGGGCTCCAACCTTCCCGAGCAGCACCCTATCATTTATTGGCGCATGAAGGAAGCACAAGAAAAGCGTGATTTTCCTTTAATTGTTGTGGATCCACGCGTGACCATGCTGGCACAAAATGCTGATATGCACTTGGCCATTACACCTGGCACCGATGTGGTGCTACAAAATGCCTTAATGCACGTTATTTTGGCAGAAGGATTGCAAGACCAAGACTATATCAAAGCCAACACCAATGGCTTTGCGCAGTTAGAAAAAGAGGTGCAAAAATACGATCCAACCAGTGCAGCAAAAATATGCGGTATTGATGAAGATACTATTCGCCATGTAGCACGTCTGTATGCCAATGCAGGTACAGCGATGAATATCTGGACGATGGGCATCAATCAAAGCACCCACGGCTCTGATGGCGTAGTTGGCTTAAACAATATGAGCTTGCTAACAGGTAATATCGGCAAAAAAGGCGGCACCAGCTTATCTATCACTGGTCAATGCAATGCTATGGGTACCCGTGAGTGGTCATCTTGCTCTGGCTTACCTGCCTACCGCCAACTGGAAAATAAAGCCGACCGCGAAGAAATAGGCAAATTTTGGAATGTAGATCCTGAATTTTTCCCCAAACAACGCGGTATGGCGCAAACTGATATTTTCCCGGCCATTGAAACGGGAGAAATCAAAGGGCTATGGTTAGTCGGTACTAACCCGATGACTTCAATGCCTAATACCGCACGCATTCGCAAAACACTGGAAAAACTGGAGTGCTTGATTGTGCAAGACTCTTATCTAGATGTTGAAACCACAGATTATGCCCATATCTTTTTACCCGCCGCTATTTGGGCGGAAAAAGAAGGTTGTTTTACCAATACTGAACGTCGGGTCAATATCGTGCGCCAAGTAAAAGAGCCTTATGCAGATACTAAAACTGATTTACATATTTTTAATGAAGTAGCCAAACATTTTCCGCAATCTGAAAAAATGCAGTTTCCTTATAAACCTGCTGAAGTCTTTGAGGAAATGCGCGAACTATCTAAAGGGCGATTGGTTGATATTTCAGGTATGAGTTATGATTTAATTGAAAAAAATCGGGGTATTCAATGGCCTTATACTGCGGAACAAGCCAAGCAAGGTGAACAACCCCCACAAGGTGGTAAGCGTTTATATACTGAAGACGGCACATTTCGCTATGCAGATGGTATGGCCAAACTGATTCCTCTACCCTTTATTGATAATAATGAAGTACCGGATGAAAAATTCCCGTTTTGGTTAAATTCAGGGCGCTTAGTGGAACATTTCCATACCCGTACCCGGACTGGCAAAATTGGTAATAATAATAAATATAGTCCCACGCCTTTTATGGAGATGAATCCAGATGCGGCGGCAGAATTAGGCATTATTCATCAAAGCTATGTACGCGTGGTTTCCAGACGTAGCGATGCGGTAGTCATGGTTATGCTCACGCAGCGTGTTCCTAATAATATGGTATTTATTCCGTTTCACTTTTTTGATTGTGTGAATCGTTTGACTTTAGGTTTGCTTGATCCGCATTCACGCCAACCTGCTTTTAAGCAATCAGCAGTGCGCATTGAGCATATCAATCAAGAAGAGGCTGCACTAATCAATAAAGAAGCGCGTAGTTTCTAAATTTAACAATACTTTGTAAGTTAGCTTATCCAACGCAGCGCAGATAACGTAACCCAACATCGTACCGCAACACTATTTGTACACATTACTATATAGGAATGCCCTCGTATTCCGGGATGCTGGAGCGTCCAAAGATGCATTTCCACGTGGAACGTGGGAACGATAACAGTAGAAGAATATTATGATTAATGTAAGAAGTGACGAACCTGAATACGCTTATCTTTGGGATAAAGAAACCAAAGAGAAAAACCGCTACGGTAAAGATATTGAATTAACTGTAGAAGGTGATGAACGTAGAGATAAAAGCCTCAACATCAATGGTGACACAGGTATTGGCGACAACCCTAATCGCAATAAACAACACGGATTTTTTCTAAATGCCGATAACTGCATTGGCTGTCATGCCTGTGAAGCAGCCTGTAGCGAGAAAAATGACAATCCTGCACATATTGCCTTCCGTTCAGTAGGCTTTGTTGAAGGTGGCACTTACCCAGATTACCAACGCCTGAATATTTCCATGGCCTGTAATCACTGTGATGACCCTGTGTGTTTAACAGGTTGTCCTACTCGTGCTTATACCAAATTCACTGAATATGGTGCGGTTCTGCAAGACCCGGATATTTGTTTTGGTTGTGGTTATTGTACTTGGGTTTGCCCCTACAATGCACCGCAACTTGACCCTGTTAAAGGCGAAGTGAGCAAATGTAATATGTGTGTCGACCGCTTAGAAGTCGGCTTAAAACCTTCTTGTGTCAGTGCCTGTTTAGGTAATGCGTTGGAATTTGGAGTGATCGAAAATATCCCCAAAAACCGCGACCAAGCCATCACTGAAATTCCAGGCTTTCCCACTACCGATATTACCAACCCTAATATTCGCTTCCAGCAAAAAAAGCAGAATCACCGCGAAATGACCCGTACTGATTCGATGCCACTGAAATATCATAAAGATGATGCTGCGGGTAAATATAAGCCTGTAGTCGATGAAAAAATGGGTCAGAAAAAACACTGGAACTTGCGCTCACTATTAACCAGTCATGAAAGTGCACATGTTATTTTCACTCTCTTTACCCAAGCCACTGTTGGTGCATTTCTCATGCTGATTTTAGGCCCTGTATTGGGCTGGACAGGCTTTGAGTTATTACAAGAATACTCGCTGCATATGAGCTTAGTGGCCACCATTTTTGTATTGAGCACTATCGGTTTGTATAAATTAAATATGCATTTGGGCAAACCCCATCGTTTTTATCGCGGTTTTAATAACTTGCGCTTATCACCTGTCAGTCGTGAAATTGCAGGCGTTTCCCTATTTTACACTGGTCTACTAGGCTATGCGTTTTTTGCCTTGTTTGATAATGCTTTTATGGGCTTTTTCGCAGATATTTTTGCTTACTTAGCCGTGGTCAGTGGCCCGATCGGCTTGTACTTTATGTATAAGTTATACCGTATTCCAGCACGACCTTTTTGGGATCACTTACAAACAGGCACCGCCTTTTTAGGGTCAACTCTAAGTTTAGGGGCACTGATCATTGCCGCTGTGAGCATGGTAGTGTTGCCTTTATCGGCATTAACTGAACTGATTCCATCTTTAGCATTACTGATGACGCTAGGTTTATTGATTGAGGCGATCGGTCATTTTGTACATGCACAAGATATGCAGGCGATTGAAAATGAAGGAGCTGCGTCTTATTATCGTCAAACCACACAATATGGTAAGTCTTATTTACTACGCAATGGTTTATTGGCTGTTAGCTTAGGGCTTGCAGGCATTATTACCTTAACAGGCTTATCCGGCATGATCGGCTTAGTGGCAGCAATATTATTGGCCTGCACCCTGCTTGTTATGGCTGCTTTTGGACGTTCATTATTTTTCGTATTGGTTATTCCGACGACTATGCCAGGTGCATTTTTCTGGAAAAATGATGGCTTTGTTGACCATGCTCGGGAAACAGGCTTGGCCGATGCGCCACAAGTAGGCGTTGTTTATGAAAGGCACCATGCCTTTAAGCTGGGCGAGCTAATCCAAACCATTAAAGAAAACTCGCTCGATGATATGCTGGAGCATGTTAAGTGGATTTTTGGCAAGAAATAAGAGCTTAGGCACTTGGAAATAAATAAGCATCCAATATTTGGGCAGGATTTTTGTTTGTCATCAGTGCTGTAGCAATAGGCGCATAGCAGGCTACGTAACTGTTGCTACAGTACTGATGACGGACAAAAAACTAGTAAAGATGGATGATTATTTGTTTCCAGGTGCCTTATGCAAGTAGATTGCGGGTGAGCCGTTATGAGAACCATTACAGTTCACCCCCTAGATAAAGCAATAAGTTTATTTCTAAGGAACATTTAATAGTAAAATGTCCTTTTTAGAACATACCCATGAACAGCAAGCAAAGCACTGGGATGAATAGGCTTAAACAATGATTACAGAAATTGAAATTGAAAATTTTAAATCCTTAAACAAGTTAAGTCTTGAAGTTGGCCGATTCAATATTTTGATTGGTGAAAATGGCTGTGGGAAAAGTAATATTTTAGAGGCTATTACCTTTGCGGCGGCGGCTGAAACAGAAAAATTGGATAATGAATATTTATTCTCCCGAGGAATCAGGGTGACAACTCCCCAACTCTTACGTTCCGCTTTTAATAACGAGCATGAAATAGAAGATATAAAAATAGGCCTAGTATTCTCATATCATAATAAAGGTGTAAGAAAATACAAATTATTTAATGAAAATAAACCATATTCACAATGGAGGGATAGGGAGAACCCCAAAGGTTTAGCTTTTCATAAAATACCCAAGCAAACCAAAAAATTTGCTCAAATGACTCAATCCGAAACTGATTTAGATTTGGAGATTTCATTACTAGTAGATAATTTTGAAAATTTCATTATTTATTCCCCAGAAAACACAGCATTAAGAACCTTCTCCAAAGAAGGCCAAATTCAGCCCCTAGGTATAAATGGCGAAGGCTTACTTAAACTACTGAAAGTCATTCAACAACAATCACAGCAACATCAACAAGCAATAACGCCACTAGATGACATTAAACTTTGCCTAGAATTATTTGATTGGTATGAAAGCATTGAAATCTCAAGTGACTTTGAGCAAGCCGAACAAAAAGTCACCCTTAAAGATCGTTATTTAGAACAAGTCTTTGATCAACGTAGTGCCAATGAGGGTTTTTTGTTTGTACTGTTTTATCTGGCGTTAATGGTCTCCGAAGATACCCCAAAAGTCTTTGCCATAGATAATATTGATGCCTCTTTAAACCCTAAGCTTTGTACAAAACTGATACAAGAACTCACGCGTTTAGCCAAAAAATACGATAAACAGGTATTTGTTACCACCCATAATCCAGCTATTTTAGATGGCATTGATTTAGGTGATGACGAGCAACGATTACTAGTTGTTTCTCGCAATAAACTCGGTCATACTCGCTGCAAACGCATCAGCTTACAAGACAAACCAAAGTCATCTACAGATGAACCATTGAAGTTATCTGAGGCCTTTTTAAGAGGTTATTTAGGCGGTTTACCTAAAGGATTTTAAGGCTGATGAAATTTGGATTAGCCTGCGAGGGCATCACCGACCAAATAACTCTAGAGAATATTCTTTGCGGTTATTTTAAAAATCCTGATTTAGATGAAAACATCCACTACTTGCAACCTGGATTTGATGTAACCGACCAAAAACAAATGGGTGGAGGTGGCTGGACCAATCTTCTCGAATATTTAAAAATCCAAAGCTTTCGTGATGCGGTTATGAATCATGATTGCGTTATCATACAAGTTGATACTGATGTTTGCGAAGAAGTAGGCTTTGATATTAGTTTAAATGATGAGCATGGCTTAGCTATTGATACCGAAACCTTGATAGTAAAGGTTATCGAAAAGTTGATCAGCATAATTGACCACGGACAGGCTAGTTTTTATCAAGCACACGCCGAAAAGATTATTTTTGCAGTCAGTGTACATTCTTTAGAATGCTGGCTAGTCGCACTTTACTCTGACGATACGCACAAACATCAATGTTACGAGACACTAAGAACTATTATGCAACCCACACAAATAGGTACACAAAAAAAGAAAAGACATTATGACCAACTGAGTCAACCTTTTTTAGAGCGAGAAAATATTGATATAGTTATCGAAAAAGATAC
>CAZXJK010000073.1:0-10708 GCA_964640895.1 uncultured Methylomonas sp. | reverse complement strand
CTGATTTCCTGCAAATTTTTATTAATTTCTTCTTCCATAGTAACCATTAACCTCTGTTCATTACATCACGTAAATCAAGTGCAGCAGCGGCAGCACGTGATACATAGCTTGCCATTGCCAAAGAATAGTTAGCAAAGACCCCAAAGCCATCACCATTCAAAATAACAGGACTGGTAATCGGTGCCAAAGCATTTTCCATTTCGTGGATCATGATATCCAAAGTATCCATAGCCCGTTTGTCTTCAATAATATCTCTAAAGTCATGTTTCACTGCTTGTAAAATATGTAATAAAGCCCAACATGAACCCCGCGCTTGCCAAAATTCATTATCAATCTCTAACCAAGGTGTTTGTGAAATGGCACCTGGCTTTTCTAAGCCCATATCATACGCTTCAAAGCGTGCAGTACTAGCACTTAAGCGCGTAGAAATACCACCTAAACGCTTGATGATAATTTCGACATATTGCCATAGATTATCCGCTCTGGAATAAAAATGCCCTGGATTTTTATGGGTAGGGTCTGCCAAACGCGACATATATGAATGTAAAGCATCAATGCCTTTTTCATACTCTGCCTCAGTAGACGGTAGCGCCCATGAATTATGCTCATAGTAAAAATAAGGCTCGGCCTTCGCCAAATCAGGATCTTCAGCTGATTGCGATTGCGAGCGCGCTAAATGGTTACGCAATGCCGAAGTCGCATCCCGTAACATGATCAATACACCATATTCCCAACTGGTAATATTATCTAAATAAACCCCTGGCACCCCCACATCATTAGTAATGTAACCACCCGATTTATACAATAATGTCTCGGCAATATGCGCTAAAGTATTCGCATATACATACCCCTCTGGTATGTCACTTAAACCCTCTCTTTCTTGTCTGATTTTCGCTTCTTCGATAATATTAAAATTTTCAGGTTCAATACTCCAATAGCCCCCTAATGCAATAACAGCGACGACGGTAATGACCGTAATAGCCCCCAGAAGCCAAGCAAATCCTTTCTTTTCCGCATCTTCCGAAAAATCTTGTTCAGACATTTTATTTAAACCTATTTCAATTATTATGCTCCAAACTCAGGCTATCAAAACAGGCCTATAGTTTAGAGTACCTTCCATTACTTAAATGTTTCTTATAATAGCATTTAATCCACTAGAGACATAGATTAACTAGATTTTTTGGCTCGCGGATGCGCTTGATCATAAACTTCAGCTAAGTGCTGAAAATCTAAATGGGTATAGATTTGGGTAGTACTGATATTTTCATGGCCGAGTAATTCTTGTACCGCCCTTAAATCTTGACTGGCTTCTAGTAAATGCGTGGCAAAAGAATGCCGCAACATATGCGGGTGTACTTGTTCAGTCACCCCTTTTTTAATACACCATTGTTTTAAACGTAATTGAATACTGCGGTTACCTAAACGCTTACCTTTAGTACTGGTAAAAATAGGATCATCATGAGTCGAGACAGAAGCTGGCCTAACCTTAAGCCATGCTTGCAGAGCCACGACCGCATACCGACCGACTGGCAACAGACGTGCTTTCCCGCCCTTGCCTTTAACAACTTTAAGTTGTTTATCATACAAATCTAGATCGTTGATATTTAAAGCGCTCAGCTCACTCAAGCGCAAACCTGAGGAGTAAAATAATTCAAACATAGCTAGATCACGCATTTCCAAAACAGAGCTAGTCCCCGCATCCAGCAAACCACTGATTTGATCAACATCTAGTGTTTTGGGCAATTTTCTGGCTTGTTTGGGGGCTTTAACATGTTGTGCTGGGTTATTGTTTACCGGCCCGATTTTCATTAAATAGAAATAAAAACTTCTGATGGCCGATAACTCACGCTGTAAACTTTTACTGCTTAAGCCAGCACGATGACGCTCTGCGATATGCTTTAATATATCACTAGCCGTCACATCATCCCATTGCAAAAGTGCTTTCTGACTACAAAAATGTGTTAACTGCTTTAAATCCCGCTGATAACTATTGACGGTATGTATGGATAGCCTTTTTTCAACAGTCAATTGCTGTAAAAAATCCCTTAGTTGCTGCGCTGCAAGTTGCTGCATAGGTCAAGGCTGTTTTAGTAAAGCAGCAAAACGTGTACCAATAATTTCACTCATTTGGGTTAAAAACAAATGCCCCATACTGAAATGAAACTTCTCCGCATCACGACTGCCGATAGCCAATAATGCTTCTATCTCGGTAAAGGCCATTGGGATAATCGCGCAAGACTGCACCTCTAATGCATTATCTGCAAATAGAAATTTAGCTTGCGCCAAAGTAGGCCGACCACAAAATGCCTGATTACTCTTTAATTCTTTACTAAAATGCACCAAATCTTCACATTCAGGATCAATAAATAAATCCGCAATAGCCACATCATGCTCTACATCAGTAATAATTTTGACCGTAAAAAAATCAGTTAGAAAGCACTCTGCTAATACGACGTTCAAGTTTTCAATCGCAACTTCCAAGCTATCCGCTTCCAAGACCGCTAAAGTCAATTCATGCATTTTATTAGCTGAATTATCATTATCGCGTGCAATTTCAATCAATGCATTCAGCTGGGTTTCCATTTCATGATGGCGCAAACGAAATAATTCCAATTGTTTAGAAATCAGTGAAACTGCGCTTCCACTAGGATGCGGGATACTAATACCCTCTAATAGCTCCAAATGTTCATGAAAAAATTCAGGGTGCTGCTGTAAATAGACCTCTACTTGTTTGGTTTCAAGCTCACTCATAACTCTATACTTCCCTCAAATACACTAATTGCTGCGCCCGTCATAAAAACTGGATGCTCGCGCCCTTGCCAATGAATTTTCAATTTACCGCCTGGTAATTCGACAATGACATCGTTATCTAATAATTTTTGTTCGATGGCAATAATGACCGCAGCACAAGCGCCACTACCACAAGCCAGAGTTTCCCCTGCACCACGCTCATAAACACGTAATTTTATATTATTACGATCTACTATCTGCATAAAACCAATATTAGCGCGCTCGGGGAAAAACGGGTGACTTTCTAAAGCCTCCCCTAGTTCATGTACAGATGCAAGTTGCACGTCATTAACTTGCAATACCGCATGAGGGTTGCCCAAAGACACGGCACCAAAAGCTTTTTCTACGCCATTAACATCGACCGTATAAAACTTCTCTTCTTGTTCGGTACGTAATGGAATTAAGGCTGGATTATGCCTAGGCACCCCCATATTGACAGTAATTAAACCGTCATCATCAAAAGTTAATAATAGTTGCCCAGCATGGGTATCAACCAGAATATTATCTTTATAGGAGAGTTTTTTATCACGGATAAAGCGTGCAAAACAACGCGCCCCATTACCACATTGTGCCACTTCACTGCCATCAGCATTAAAAATGCGATAGCGGAAGTCGGCATCAGAGTGCTGTGCATATTCTACTAATAAGATTTGGTCACAACCTATGCCAAAATGCCGGTCGGCAATAAAGCGAATTTGCTGGGGGCTTAACTTAATGTCTTGGCGCACCGCATCAATCACCACAAAATCATTGCCTAAGCCATGCATTTTTGTAAATTCAATTAACATCTAAATACTTCCAACTACTAATGTAAAAGGCGTTTAATCCCGAAATAACCCAATGATCATAAATAACACATTTTCTACAACATAAAATAAAATAAATAACACTCACATCAATTTTTACAAAAAAGCAATGTAACTGCTATACACTTTCAATCAAATTTAAATTACCTATAATATCCTCAGCCAGCAAATAAATTGATAAGTAATCATACTTATATATGTGAGGTGCCTTCGTTGATTGCCAGTATCTCCCGTGTGCCAACCAATTTCGATAATCAAGTGCCAAACAAAAATTATCCAATCTTGTTTTATGTTCTGGGAACTCAGAACGCCATACAGAAATAATATCACCTTTAAGAGAGGCTTTAGTTTCTTTACTATCGTAAACTACTCGAATTTTTTTAGAGAACTGATCCCTTAGTTTATTCTGACCACGCACAAGATAATCAATCTTAATTCTTGCTTCAATTGCTGCAAGAAGTTCAAGTGAACACATTCGATCTAAAGTTTCCTTTCTTTCCTTTAATTCATCAAATACTTCCTGTGCTGCGTATCCAAAAAACTTTGCAGGTATTTCACCTAAACCAAGATCTACACTATAAAATGAATTTAGAGCACTCTCACTATCAACATAATAGCCTTCAATATCTCCTATAGTTGAGTGTGCGTTTGTAAATGTAGTCTTTTTCCTTCTAGCCATGTACTATTTCCATTAATGCATCAAAAAAGTTTTTTTCATTAAACTCAGCAAATGAAATGTTACTCGACTCTCTAAGTACAATTTTCCACTCCCATTCAGTTTTTTGAGAAGGTTGCTCTTTTTTCTCTTTTTCACCATCAGGAGAGATTGAAACCTTTCTGTTCATTCCTTTGCTATTTTTATCAGCAAGAACGAACTGAACCCTACCTTTAGTTCCTTCCATATCAATTCGTCCTTTACTACCAATTAATAAGGCTCCAATAGGTTCTAACGTCAGTTGTTGACCCGCAAAATATACAGTCATAGCCCTTACAGTATAAGTTCCAATATATTCTTCAGTTAAATTTAAATCATTATAACTATAGGAAACACTACCTTCTTTCTTATATGAAGCTAGCCAATTTTCTAATGTCTGGTAAAACTGATTAATAAATTCTAACCATTCCTTTTTTTTATTTTCCCAATCAATTTCTTTTCCTTGAGATTGTTTATCATGCTTATTTAACAAATCTTCAAAATCTTTTTTACTCATAACTCCTCACCTTAATCTAATACATGCCTAATATTGCAACAACATACTTAAGGCAATAAATGCTCGCCAACCCATAATTGCGGAATACTTTCACGCTCCCTGATCAAGTAGACATCTTCCTTATCGACCATGATCTCAGCAACTTTAGGGCGTGAATTATAATTAGAACTCATGGTAAAGCCATAAGCTCCCGAAGAGCGTATTGCCAATAAATCATCTGCCGATAAAGCCAATAAACGCTGCTTACCTAAAAAGTCCCCTGTTTCACAAACTGGCCCAACAATATCCCATTCTTGCTCAACTGCTTGACTACCCAGTTGCACGGGGATAATGGCTTGCCAAGAACTATATAATGATGGCCGTACCAAATCATTCATCGCGGCATCAACAATGGCGAAGTTTTTTTCTTCTGTCGGTTTTAAATACTCGACTTTGGTTACCAAAACACCAGCATTGCCTGCAATTGCCCGCCCGGGCTCCAATAATATTTCTACATCATTATTACCAAGATGCGCTAAAAGAGCAGCCACATATTCTGCTGGCTCAGGCGGAGTTTCATCGTTATAACAAATACCCAGCCCACCACCTAAGTCTAAATGGTGTAGTACAATACCTTCTGCCTTCAATGTCGCCACAATTTTTAAGACTCTATCTAATGCATCTAAAAATGGCTGTGTTTCAGTTAACTGCGAGCCAATATGACAATCAATACCGACTATTTTTACATTTGACATGACCGCAGCACGGCGATACTCACCTAAGGCAGAATCAATATCAATACCAAATTTATTTTCTTTCAAACCAGTAGAAATATAGGGGTGGGTTTTTGCATCCACATCTGGGTTCACTCGAAAGGAAACGGGTGCAATTAAACCTAACTCAGCTGCTATTTGGTTAATACGGTCTAATTCACCTTTAACTTCAATATTAAAGCAGCGGATACCTACTTTTAAAGCAGCTTTAATTTCATCGGCACGCTTACCAACACCCGAAAAAACGATTTTTTTCGGATCACCTTGCGCAGCTAACACACGCTGCAATTCACCTAATGAAACAATATCAAAACCTGAGCCTAATCGCGCCAAAACATTTAACACGGCAATATTGGAATTAGCCTTAACAGCGTAACAAATTAAATGCGCCTGCTCGCCAAATGCGTCATCAAAGGCATGCCAATGCCGTTCAAAAGTTGCTTTAGAATAAATATAACAAGGTGAGCCATGCTCAGCGACAATATCTGCTATAGCAACCTCTTCAGCAAATAACTCATTGTCACGATAATTAAAATAATCCACTACTTACTTCTCGCCTCTTCTGTTGGGTTCTCTAACGGCATATATAAAGGCCCTTGCTGACCACATGCGCTTAATAAAAAAGTCATTACTAATATAGTATAAATTCGCATAAATATCATATCATCAAACATAAATAAGGCTAGGTAACCAAGTTGCTAACTCAGGAAAGTACGCCAAAATACCTAAAAGCAATAATTGAATGGCAATAAAAGGCATCACGCCTTTATAAATTTGTCCCGTCGTCACTTCGGCTGGCGCAACCCCACGCAAATAAAATAAGGCAAAGCCAAAAGGCGGTGTTAAAAAAGAGGTTTGCAAATTGAGGGCAATCATAATCCCTAACCAGACAGGATCCAAACCCATTGCCAATAGCACCGGACCTACAATTGGCACAATCACAAAGGTAATTTCGATAAAATCCAACACAAAACCCAATAGAAACATCACCACCATCACGATAAATAATGCCCCAAATTTTCCACCCGGCAAGTCGGATAATAATTCGATAATCAGCTCATCCCCTTCAAAGCCCCTAAAGACTAAAGAAAATAAAGCAGCACCGATTAAAATCATAAATACCATGCTGGTAATTTGCGTGGTATTACGCATCACGTCTTGCAAAATCGCTAAAGTTAACTGCCTACTACTAAGCGCTAAGAACAGTGCACCGACCGCACCGACCGCAGCTGCTTCTGTCGGCGTGGCTAAACCACCAATAATGGAACCCAGTACCGATAAAATTAGCAATAAAGGCGGCAGTAGGCTTTTCATGATACGCAGATAAAATCCAGACTCCTGCTGCTCTACTTTAGCTGGCCTAGGCAAGGCATCAGGCCTTAGCCAAGCGGTCACACTAATATAAATCAAGTACATGAATACTAATAAGAATCCAGGCACTAATGCCCCTGCAAATAAGTCTCCTACCGAAATCGTTTCTGGAGCAAATATGCCCATGTCTAACTGTGCTTGTTGATAGGCAGTCGAGATGACATCCCCCAATAACACTAACACAATAGATGGCGGGATAATTTGTCCCAAGGTTCCCGAGGCGCAAATTATGCCACAAGAAATTGCAGGATCATAGCCACGTTTTAACATCGTTGGTAATGACAATAAACCCATTGTTACCACGGTTGCACCAACGATACCAGTACTAGCCGCCATTAGCATGCCTACAATAGTCACGGCGATACCTAAGCCACCGTGCAAAGAACCAAACAGCTCTGCCATGGCCTCCAATAAAGACTCAGCAATTTTAGCACGCTCCAGTATCACCCCCATAAACACAAACAATGGCACCGCTATTAAGGTTTCATTATTCATAATACCAAATAAGCGATTTGGCAATGCGGCTAAAAAATCAGGATCGAAAGTATCCATCTGCAAGCCTAGTACAGCAAACATTAATGCCGTCCCGCTCAACACAAACGCAACCGGATAACCAGAGAGCAGTACGACAAAAACTGCCAAAAACATCCATAAGGCCATATAACTATCCATGAGTGACCTCTACTGGCGCAAATAAATAAACTATTTTCTGCATTAATAATGCCACTGCCTGCAAAACCAATAGTCCCGACATAAGCAACAAGCAACTTTTTAATAAATAAATCAGTGGCAAACCACCAGAGTTACGTGAACTTTCCATTATATCCCATGAGTCCATTACATATTCCCAGCTACTCCAAAAAATAAAGCCAGCAACAGGTAGCAACAATAATAAGGTGCCCATTAAATCAATCCATGCTTGTATCTTAGGACTGCATTTTTGATAAACAATATCCACCCGTACATGTCCATCTTGTTTTAAGGTATAGGCTGCGCCCAACATAAAAACGATGCTATGCATATAGATAACGGATTCTTGTACCGATACCCAGCTGAGATCAAACAAGTAACGCAAAATAACAATAGTAAAAGTCACCAATACCATTGCTAACGTTAGCCAAGAAATACCTCGCCCTACGTATTCATTGAGCGCATCAATGCCGGCCGCACTTTGCCGCAGATAAGAAAAAAGTAATGCCATATAATATTTGTAGGAATCAATCATGATTAGCTGATAAGCTATATTATAAGGTGAAACGCGAGTAATATGTCATTTTATCGTATTGGAATTTAATGTATCACTTTATGTGGAGGTGCTTTTAGCCGCGACCTGTAGCCTACCTAACACACTCTTAAAACCCACATCTCACTGCCACTTAATCATCAGGACACTGCTCATGAAAAAATTCATCAACGAAGTCGATAGCCTCTTTACAGAAAGTATCCGTGGTTTTGCCAAAGCACATGCCGACATAGTGACCCTTTATGATGACCCTTACTACATTACCCGCAGCCAAGTACGCAAAGACAAGGTTGCCATTATTTCTGGGGGTGGCTCAGGACACGAACCTTTGCACACGGGCTTTATCGGCAAAGGCATGCTAGATGCCGCCTGCCCTGGACAAATTTTCACCTCCCCTACACCTGATCAAATGTTGGCAGCCGCAGAAGCGGTGACAGGCGATGCAGGCGTGCTGTTTATTGTTAAAAACTATGCAGGCGATGTCATGAACTTTGAAATTGCCACTGAAATGCTGGACTGCCCCAATGCATCAGTACTGATTGATGATGACGTATCTCTTCCTAAAGACCATAGCACAGGTCGGCGTGGTGTTGCAGGCACGTTAATTGTCGAAAAGATAGTGGGAGCTGCGGCGGAAAATGGTGCTGATTTAGCGAGTTGTGTAGCGATAGCAGAACGAGTCAATACTAATACCGCGTCAATGGGTGTGGCATTAAGCAGTTGTACTGTACCAGCTTTAGGCCAACCAACTTTTGATATTACTGAGACCGAAATGGAAATGGGCGTTGGTATCCACGGCGAACGTGGCCATGAAACGCTAGCACTTGGCAATGCAACTGCCATTGTCAACACGATCTGCACTGCAATAAAGACTGATCTGCAACCCAAACAAGGTCAAATAGCTTTGCTACATGTTAATGGCTTAGGTGCCACCCCACTCATGGAACAATATTTAATTTATGACTTGGCGGCTCAATTCTGGGAGCAACGCGGTATTAATATTCAACGCTCTTTAGTCGGCAACTACACAACGTCACTGGATATGGCAGGAGTTTCTATCACCTTAACCTTGCTAGACGATGAGATGCTAAGCTTATGGGATGCACCTGTGCATACTTCTAATTTGCGTTGGGGCTGCTAGAGGAATATTCAGTTTGGTTAAGGATGAAAATTCAGACTGAACCATGGTTAAAATTAAAATTTAACAGACAAATTGAAAACAATGCTCAGTCTGCTCTTACACTCATGACAGCAGGCTGAACCGCAAAAAACATCAGTACAGTCATCAATTTTCTGTAGATTGCAATAAATCCTCAGAAAATACCACAACTTGATTTTTACCACTACTTTTCGCTTTATACATCGCTAAATCTGCATAATGAATAAAAATATCTATATTTTCACCCTGCTCTTGTAGGTCATCTTGCTTTATACAATACATGCCAATACTGACACTAATACTGACACTAATAGAGGCTTCCTGTTGCTTAAAGATCCAATGTAATGCAGCAATAGCCTCGCGAATTCTATCAGCAAAAACGACCCCATTAGCGCAATCTGTTTTGCGAAACAAAACGACAAATTCTTCACCACCAAAACGTGCCACAATATCGAACTCGCGCATCTGACTGGTTAATACCTTGGCAACATCCATTAGAACCTGATCACCATTATTATGTCCATAGCTATCATTGACTGCCTTAAAACAATCCAAATCAAGTAATAATACGCACAAGGTATCGCCATAACGTTTTGACATTGCTAATGCTTTGCTAGCATGCGTATAAAAAAAACGGCGATTATATAACTGCGTTAAACTATCAATCATCGACAGATTTTCAAAGCGCTGCTTCAATAAAGTGGCTTCTTCAAGCGCCTTTTGCAAATGCTCGGTTTTTAAAGCAACCTGCTGCTCCATTTGCTGAAATAAACGAAAATTACTGAGCATTTGCCCCAGCATATTTTTATAAATTTCTAGTAACCGAATATGCCAGTCTGAGAAGTGATTGGCTTCTGGGTGCGAAATATTGAGCACACCGAATAATTCCCCTAATGCCATAACAGGCACACTTATAATGGAGCCTGGCATAAAGGCTTTCTGAGTAACTGAAAATCGACTATCACTTTTGCAGTTTGTACAATGTTGCAACTTTCCACTTTGCGCTGCCAAGCCAATGACTCCCTCCCCCACCTTAAATGTCAATGGCGTATAATTTTCCGTTTGCCCTGTTAGTGCTTCATTACTACTTAAACCTGTTAAATTAACTAATTCATCTTCAGCCGTTTTAATAAAAAACGAACATCGTTCCATATCTTGGTTACTAATTAACACATTCAATGCTTCTTGAACAAGCTGTTTGTCGCTAACCCCTTGCAGGTTATCAATTTCAGACAAAGCCCTAACAGCAGATAATGAGCTCAACAAATCAACTAGAACATCATGAAACCCGAGCACATCAACATTTTGTATATCCATAGCTTGCATAAATTACCCACTAACCAAGGTTTGCACCAATACTCTAAAATCTTCCATCT
>CAZXJK010000072.1:0-10754 GCA_964640895.1 uncultured Methylomonas sp. | reverse complement strand
ACGCGGTCACCAAGGAGGCTGAACGGTTCCAGGTTTTTAATAATGCACGGACTGATAGGAATGAGGATTTAATAATACTCGAAAGTATGACGCAGAATTTTGGCTGTACAGCTAAAAGGCAAGTCAGACTCGGATATTATTGAATCCTCATTCTCCTTGGGTTTGCATTAGGTGGGCAAATGCCTTGCTCACCTAATGTTCATAGAGCTGAAAAAACTATTAAGTCTTGTTTATGCTTGCCTGTTTTTATTTTTAACCAAAAAACTTCTTAGCAAGGTTTAAAGCACCACCAATCCCGCCGACAGCATCTAATATAGAACCGCCTGTGCTGCCTTTATCAACCATTTGCGGCACGGCTTCGGCTAAACTATCTGCAGCAGTATTTTCATCAATCCCTAATTGATTGGCAAAAGCGGCAACTTTATCCCCCCCTAAAATATCCTTGATTTGCCCTGCAGAAATAGCATCATTAGCGCCATCTCCTAACCAAGAGCCAATGATATTTTCTAACCCGCCCCCTTGGGCAATCATATTACTAACAATGCCACCTAAATCAATTCCGCCAGCAGTTCCACCACTGCTAGAACCTCCTAATAGAGCGCCTAAAGCATCTGAAATCCCACTTTCACTAACATTACCACCTAATTTGCTTTGAATTAGTTGGGCACCTAGTTGCATTAAATCCATTGTCTTTCCTTTTGAGGTTAAATTAGAAGCACTGAGTATATCAGCTAAGCTTAGGGAGATGGAAAAAAATAATCATCCAATCTTGTTGGTCTTTTTGTCCGTCTTTAGCGGTGTCGTAACAGTTACGTAGCTTGCTACGCGCCCGTTACGACACCACCAAAGACAAACAAAAATCCTACCCAATATCGGACGATTATTTATTTCCAGCTCCCTTAAGTGCAACAATTTTCATCATTTTGCCAATGTAATTTTGTTGATATGGAACTGATACTTGGTCATTTTTAGGACACCACTGACTCCCATTTTTTGATGTTGTTCATCAAAAAAGTAAGTTCTAGGTAATTCTCCGTACCAATGCTTATCGACAAGATAGCGTAGAGCAGGGGAGTTATCTTCAGCAAAAAACCATTGTTCTATATTCTCTAGCTGGTTGTGTTGAATGATTTGCAGCATTTCATTGCGAAATTCTGGTCCATCAACAGAGAGCATAATTAGCTTTATATTTGCTTGTTGTTGAATTTCATGAATTAATTCCATTTCCGCCAAGCAGGACGCACAGTTTATCGACCAAATTATCAAAACAAAAGGCTGTTGTTTTTGCTTATCTAGAATCTGTTGATAAGAACCTTGATGAAATGAGCGCATCTTAATGTCACCAGCTTGCGCTGTCGTAATGCATACACAACAAAGCATCACTATCGTAATAATATACTTCATTTAATCACCTCAATTAAGGAATGCCCCGTTGCTTTAGTAACCCATGAGATAAAAATCTTTTCATTTTGTGCCAATAATATTGGGTAGCCTGTGCTTGATGCACTACTTGCAACCTTTTGTGCAGTTTGCCAATTTTCCCCTTTATTAAAGGATTGTTGTATATATAAACGGGTAGTTTTGCCATCAAACTCAGTCCAAGCCACGACAACGCGTTGTTTGGCAACGGCTATGTCGGGATGGCTTGGCAAATAGTCCAGCTGACCCAGTGGCATAGGATTTGATACGGTTATGCCATAATTATCAGTATGTGCATAAAAAATACCTTGGCGTTTATTACCTAATGAAAACCAAGTTAAATGGCTACGGCCTTGAGCATCTATCGCTAATGCCGGGCCGTGCTCAGGGCAAGCATCAATGACCCAATGATCATCTGAAATACGTGAGGGAGTGCGCCATTGTGTTGCAGATTCTTTACTTAATAAAACATGATCACGCGCACCATCAGGAAATGCCATCCGCATTAAAATAACAGGATAACCTTGGGGGGATAGGCTAATGGCAGTTCTGCAACAACTACAGACAAAATGGTTTATTAATTCATTTTTAGAAATATCATTACTCAGCTTATTAATTTTTGCATGATATAGGGACAGTATTCCAGAACCCATGTCAGTATTTTGACCTTCATTGCGTCGATCATGCCAAAAGAAATGCACATCATCTTGCGGATCAACTAGCATCTTATCCATATAGTGCATATCAGTCGTCGCTCGATCACTAATTAAGGTAGGCGTGGAAAATGTTTTGCCTAAATCATCCGAATAACTAAAATAACTGGTAGATTTTTGTTGTGTATCAGCATAATACAATACCAGAATACGCCCACTTTTAGTGACAGCGATAGCGGGTGGGTTTTCAGGCCAGGCACTTATTTTTTGTGCTTGCTTATTCACTTTGACTGACTTGCTATAGCTATTGCCATTATCTGTTGAAAAATCGACATAGATAAAATCACGAGCAGGGAGTAAGCGCCATAATGTGCCATTTTCTGCAAAAGTAAGTGCGAGCGTATTTTTTATAATCTCTACGGGTAGTTGATTATGACTATTATGTGCTGCAATCGCTAGCTGGCCTAACATGCTAAATAGCAATAAGTAGCTTAATAATGTTTTTTTCATTGGATAAAGTCCCTTTTAAAATTTAAGTAGCTAAGGAATGTGCATGGAATAACATCCCGAAGTTATAACGCAGGATTTTTTTATCAGATATTTATGTTATTAGCTATTAGTGGCACCTGGATTTGCTTGAAGCATAGTCTAAAACATTGGGGAGGGAGACTCTCCAAAAAATAAGCTGAAGCGTACCTTTCAGTGGTTGATACGCTGCCTATCATCATTCTATTTTATTGTTCGTAATAATCTCGGCGCAACGTGATTTGGATATCAATATTATGTTTATCAATTGTGATCCATTTCTTTTTGCTGATATAGCCTGCTTTGCTGATTTTTATTCGGTAATCACCTGGTTTCAGCTTTACACCTCTTGAGTATTTTATATCACTGTTAAGGATGGTAATCTCACTATCATCGGGATTAGTAAAAATAGAAAGTTTACGTGTATGAGTACTCATTGTATCAACAGGTTTCGGTTGAACTATGATTTTTGCTGGTTGTGGTCTAGGGGGAGGTGTATAAGCTGCTATTGATGTACTTGGTATTTTTCCTGGTTTGAAATAAAAATCACCGCGTAATGATGAAGTTTCCCAAGGTAATTGTTTGCCTTCGGTAGAGTTTTCTACTGCCACTCGTACCCGCTTAAAAACTTGCTCAATAGTAAGCCCTTGTGCCCCCATAAATTGTAATAAATATTGCGTGTAGGGGCTATTGCGACCATTACCATCTGCTGCGACATTGCCTGGTCCTGTTGAATAAGCAATGATTGTGCCTGATGCACTTTTAATGCGGGCTAATCCACGAGAGCTAGATCGACTTTTTCTGGGGAAAGGGTTATCTCGGCATGCATCCAAAACAATAATATTAAGTGGGTTTTTTGCTTCTTCCATTGCACCTGTCACCAAACTCACATCAATAGACGCATCACTCACTTCGTAGGCTGCTGATACATTAAAATCAGTGGGCACCAAATAGTTTTTGCCATCAATTTGCAAGCCGTGACCTGCATAGAAAAATAGCCCTACACCACCACGTTTTTGTAGCGATTGGCCAAATTTTCTTATTAAATTTTTAACCTCTTTTTTGTTTTTATCAGTAGCAAGTATGACTTGGAAGCCTAAGACTTTAAGTTTTGCAGCAATATCAGTGGCATCGTTCTTCGGATTAGATAAAGGCATTAGTTTATAGTCGGAGTTACCGATAACTAATGCGGTTCTATTCATAGTTATACTAGGAATAGTATTCATTAATTCCGATGAGATATTTCTATGTTCAGCTGCTTGACTGTCTGAATTCATAGCATTGCTAATATTCCTATTCTGGTCGGGTGCAGGGTTGTTTGCGCAACCGAATAACATAAGTGATAGTGTGATGAGTATTAACTTGTGCATTCGTGTTGCTTCCAATGAGTCATAAGAAAGATTAATGTAACAGATTTAGGTATTAAATAAAACGTCGACCTGCTTTACCTAATGGTATGGTGTCTGACCATTGCCCCAGCATTTCACCATCTAATTTGAATAATTTGAATTCTAGTTTGTAGTAAGCAAGCTCTTGATCATTTTCACCATATTGACGTGTTGATGACAATTCGGAGCGAACCACATAGTCAAATGAATTATCTGATTGGTCTAATAAACGCACTGCGCCAGAGCCTAAAATGATTTCGGTAATACGGTCATAAATATCCTGCATGCGAATATTTTCATCGTCAGTATTATTACGCAGTTTTCCAAGCACCAAACGTGGCTTTTTCTTTTTTTTACTCCATGATTGCGCAAGTTTTGAACGAAACATCTTATCGGTTACTTTTTCAGCAAGCGCTGAATAGTCCGCCATCGTAAGTGTCATTGCTATGTGGACTCGATCAGCTTCATCTATCATTTTAACATCACTTTGACTACCAAATTGTAGACTTGAACAGCCTAGTAAGGTTAAGGGTAGGGCAATTATTATTAATCTTTTGATATTATTCATAAGAAGTGTGTCTAAATTTACATGAGGCCGGCATAGTTATCATGCAGGGCAAAAGCATACCCTGCATGATAGAGAATATTAATATTGACGAATTGCTTTACCAAGAGGTAATACATCAGACCACTGGCCGACCATTTCACCATCAAGTTTGAATAATTTAAACTCAAGTTTATAGTAAGCTAGTTCAGAACCATCACCACCAAATTGGCGTGTTTCTGATAATTCAGCGCGTACCACATAATCAAAAGAAGTGGCTGATTGATCCATTAAACGTACTAGTCCTGAATTTAAGATTGTTTCAGTAATCCGATCATAAATATCTTGCATGCGAATACTGTCGTTATTAGTATTATTATTAGCTAGCTTACCAACAACAAGCTTAGGCCGCTTTTTACCCCACGATTGCACTAAGCGAGAGCGTAACATTTTATCGGTTACTTTTTCTGCAAATGCTGTGTAATCAGCCATCGTTAATTCAGTTGTTAAATGTTCACGGCTGCTGGCATCCAGTATAGAAACTCTCGACTGGCTACCAAGTTGCTTGCCTGAACAACCAATTAAAAGAAGAGGTAATATTAGTAGTAGAAGTATTTTTTTCATATCGTTATTTTTCCTTTTGATGTATTAATTAATGTATTTAAATCCAAAATCCTGCGTCATACTTTCGGGTATTATTAAATCCTCATTCCTTAGTTAAAAAAGGGTTTGGCTTTTTGATCCTGTTTATCAGTTTCTATAAAAAGATCATCTGGAAACCTGACGGTAAACCGGATGGAGTAGGCCTCTTGCATTTTACCAACTGATTGAAAGCTTTTTATTTTGCGCGGTGATAACACAAAGCGGTGCCACATATTGCTGGAATCAACCTCAAAGCCTTGTTTGTCACGCCAAACAAATTTATATTCAAGGGTGTAACGGTCATCGGTTAGGTTTTGGACATCAACGCCGGCTCTGCTAAGCAAACCTACTTCGCCAAGTCTGACGTTAGTAATCAGCACATTGTCTACTAATTCAGTTGACCCTAATATAAGGGTAGCGCGTGGATGCGTATCATCAATTGTTTGCTGTTCTTTGTATTTTACATTTGCGCCTTTAGTGGTAGAACACGCTGTTATATTGCTAACCAAGTATGTGGCTAAGAGGATGGTTATTATTTTTTTGGTCATTTTGGTTTCACCCATAAAGTTTTGTTGACGTTAGTTGTTAATACGTTATCTATTGTGCGTGCGTAGATAAAACTATGCTCATTTTTAGGAAGATTCACTCTTTTTGTTGCTAATCTGCGCCACCTGCTATCGTAACTAATAATCGTTACCGATTTTAATTTTTTAGACACATAAAACCTAGCACCTAATAGCCGTTTAGGTAAGGTCCTCCAGCTACGCATATCAGGGTTAGCAAACCCTTCTCGAATTTCTTGTAGAGCCATTCCGACCCCACCAAGTTGGCTCCAGCCTATGCTTTCCAAAGAACTTCTAGTGATCGATGCGATCACTTTAAAATGTTGAAATGGCATTGAATCTAATTGATGCCTTAAGGTAATGGCTTCAATATCAGCAACAACTGATGCCGTTGCCAAGGTCTTTCTACCTGACTTTATTCTGATATGGGCAATTTTCGATGCTACCGGTTCATATATCGGTAGTTTGACCGGTATGATGCCACCTGGTGTAGGTATACGAAAATGTAATACTTTTTTCTCTGGTGCAAAGCCATCAGCAATGACCACTTGCACTAAGCGTTTACCACGACGTGGACTTCTTTTGACTTCTTTGACCGCCTGTTGGAGAACTTTGCTTTTAGGGTTTAGTTTTAATGCTTTTCGATACGATATTCTGGCATTATCACGTAATGATTTATCTTCAAAACTGTCAAATTCTTGCACAATACCCGCAATATAAAAGCCAAAGGGATTTACATAAGCACTAGAGACACTTTGAGCTGAGCCTTCTAATCTTTTATAAGGCTTTTGAATTTCATCAAACAAGTTTTTCACGCCCGGAATGAGCATATCCAAGATAGAAGCAGCTGATGATGAGCTTGAGTTAATTGCCTCGCCAGCCTTAGCTGCTGTATTACCTTCTTCCGCTATTTTTTGTTCGGCAAGTGCAAGGCTTTTTTTAAATTCCTTGTGTTCAATATTTTGCCAATCAATAGCTCTACGGGTCACATTATAAGCCTTACGTTCACCATTTAATAAATAGGCAATTGACTTATAATTTAGCATTAAAATTCTTTCAAAGGGAGCACCGTTATAACTCTCTAATTCTCCCATACCGATTAAGAGTCCCAGTGTTTCATTACCAAAGGTGCCCGCTGCGCCTGAAAGTATCGATTTCTCCGCATTCATTTTTAAATAATGCTCAGCAGCACTAAAATGTGCAATAGCAGCTAAGGGTTTCTTAACATCTAATGCCAATAATCCTGCTTCATTGGAATAGAGGAAGTCGGGGTTATCTTCTTGTTTAACTTTATCTTGTTGTATTTGATACGCCTGCTCAAATTTATTGGATACAATTAACTTTTTAATTTTTAAAAAATCTTTAGAATAACCAACCGTCTCAATGGTGGGTTCGGTTAGTTTTTTTGTATTAAGCCTTGTGCTTCCGGAACGTAACGTTTGTGCAGGAGGCGATTCATTTGCTGGTTTTTTTAATATTGAAATTAGCAATGATTCCCCAAAACTCTCAGCCTGCACATTTGTGGATAATATAATGCTGACTAGAATGACAATAGGGCATTTTTTTAAAAATTGTTTGTTTATCATTATGATGCAATACTTTATTCAGAGCTAAATAACAAAATATGTAGTAGGGTGCACATTACCTAACTAGTTAAGTAATGTGCAATACACTTAGTCGTGTGGATTTAAATTAAAAACTAGGCCTTCTTATAGTAGGTTTAGGTGCTCGTTTAACTTCTTGCTTGGCAAATCGTAAAACATCACCACTTTGAGCCCCAGAGCCGCTGATTAAATGCACTATCGAGCGTGATGTTTCAATACTGGTTACTTTAACTTGACCCACCTTCTGCTCTACTTTACCAAAAGAGATGCCAGTATCAGGATCAATCATTTCAGTTCCTTCATGCATCACATTGTAAATAGCACCCGTTTTTAAGCCTCCATCAGCACCACGGTTAATGTAGAAGTCGGTAGCTGATATAGCACCAATTATTTTAATGGGGTACAGCCTCAACATAATTCTGCTAACCAAAGTAGTGGTAAAGTCATCAATTAAATTAGCATAAACGGTATTATTGATAGCCTGACTTTTAACTTGTAATCTTTTATTGATTCTGACTTTATCAGCGGCTAACAATTTACCTGTATGACTGTCAACGATACGCAAAGTCGCGTTAATAATGCCCACATAACGTGTTTGTACGGCATCCACGTAAGCTATTTTTTTTGTTTCAGTACGAATTTGAAAGTCATTAACAGACGTGAAGATTAAATAATCTGCTTCAGTCAGTTCACTGAGCTTACTTTGTATTTGTTGACCGCTAGTCAGCGCTGCTAAGCTTTTTTCATCAAATACTTGATCAATTTCTTGCCTTTCCAAGACATCAAAGCGATTGCTATTCGTTAGTTTAATTAAGAGATCATTGGTAACATGGATACGATATTTATTGCTTAAGGCGGTATTATTACCAGAATTATTAAGTCTGATTTTCCCTACTGCTAGAGTGATTTTGCCCTTTTGCTTACCATTCTTATGTTGTGTTCTAGGTGCTGTCTGTTGAGCATGACTGTTTGCACTTGACTCGGTTATTTCTAATAAATCTCCAGCTTGTATATTGCCCTCAACTATTTCGACCACTGCCAAAGTTTCTTGTACATTGGTTAATCTTATTGTGCCTACTGGACTAGTGACCTTACCAAGTGATACGCCAGCGGTATCTAAAATTTCTTTACCTTCACGGACGACTTTAAAAGTAGAGCCGATAGTGTAGTTATCATTTTTGCCACGATTGATGACCAGTGGTTCGTTACTCACAATTTTGGCAGGAAAGGTAATATCCAGAATTTTATTGGCTGCTAATTTACCTAAGTGGTCAAATGTTGAAAATGAATCTTGTTGTGACTCTTGACCATTTAGTAGTGATTCACTCACTTGGGTTCTAAAACTTGCTGCGCCTGCAATAACCCCCGATTTAGCATTGATAATACGTAATCTTAAGCGTGCATCTACTTTATTATTAGTAAAGGTTCGATTCGATTCACTGTAAGGCACTGCAATAGTTTTTGACGATTTAACGGATTTTTCTAGTACCGCAAAGACTAGAAAATCAGCGCCCATAGTGCTGCCCAAGTTTTGATAATTTTTAATCAGGTCATTGTTATCAGCCGCTGATGTTGTAACGGCAACAGAAAAACCATTGGTATCAGCAATATTATCAGTGGCGGCATCAAGGGCTCGGTCTAGAAAAGTTTCTTTGTTTGCTTGACCAAACTGCTGCTCGTTAATAATCTTTCTAAGCGCAGTTCGTTCTAATACTTGAAAACGTTTACTGACAGCCAAATTTTCAATAATTCTGGCAGCTAGCCCATCGGGCAAACCCATGCGTTGTTGGACTGCTCTATCTGGAAAAAAATCACTGGTACTTAATACGGCTATTTTAATTCTTGCATTTGCTGTATTAGTCGTTGCTTCCACTGCTTGCTGGTCACAGGCAGATAAGAAAAAGAAAATACCTAAAAATAGCGTAGTATTCCTTATGTTTAGTATATTCATTGCTCAATAATTATTTTGGTTAAGCCTGACTTGAGTACCTTATTTATGTATTTTATAAAGCATTCAAATTAGCTAAAAGTGAAGGTTGGGAGTTACATTGTGCAATAACTTAGGAGCGAGGATTTAATAATACTCACTCCTCAGTTATTGCATATGTATTACTGAGGCCGTCTTAAAATACTGCCTCGAGTCATTGGCATATAGTCTGGAGCTGTTTCTTTGATGATTTTTACAAACGTAATTTTAGGGTTGATGCGGGTGACAACAACATCACCAATATATTCTTCGCTAGAGCCTAATGATTCACCAGTATCAGGGTCAATAAGCTCTTCACCTGCTGAGAATACTTGTAATTTATCACCTTTTTTCAAGCCACCATCAGCACCTCTATTAATGATAAGTTGACCGTTAGCAGTACGCTTAATCACTTTCATTGGGTAAACTTGAGCAACAAATTGAGTGGCTAATGTCGCGGCAACTGATTTAGCCATTTTGGTAAAATAAATGCTGCTGGGTCTACCACCTTTGCTGTTGACAATGGTTGTACCAGTAGAAAAGGTGGATTTTAATGAAAAGGTAGTGACAATTTGGCCTGTCGTTGTATCTAGCATTTGTGCACTAATCACCAAGCGCCCATAATCACTACGCTTAAATTTACTATCAAAATTAGGCAGTGCTTTGTGTGAACGATAGAATTTAAAATCCGTGACGGTAGGCAAAATTAAATAATTAGCATTATTGAGTTCTCCGGTAGCGGCCGCATCACCTTTGGCAAAGTCTGATTGGGCAAAGTTTTGCTCTTCTAATAATGCACCTAGTGTTGCTTTATCGCGACTAAGTACTCTAAATTTTCGGGTTGCTCTAAATGAAGCTTCCATTTCGCGTCGAATTTGATCAATATCGAGTAATTTTTTCAGATTATTAGAAACACCACCGCCCACTAGTGGGTCTTTAATCGCAACGGATGGTTGCGTACTGCCGGCTAACAGAGAGTTGGTATAAAAAAAGCATACGAACATAAGTACACGTAATAACATGATTTTTCCTTTTTATATTTATTTTTATTAAGGCTAATAAAACTTTTTTCTTAGTTAAAATAGCCGATGAATTTAATACAAACCCTCACTCTTTAAGGGGTTTGGGGATAATAACACCTTAAGCACTTCGTTTCTAGATAAAGAAGTATTATTAAATTGTTACATATAAATATAATAATCAACTGCTTAAGATAATTATTATGTAAATAATAATTTTTTCGTTCTGTCATCAAGCTAACAAATTTAATATACTGTCATAATGATTTAAAGATCATCTCTTTTTTTGAAACTGGGTATAGTTTAACCATTCACTGTCATGAGTTCTTGGCAATAATGGCTCATAAGAAAGGGACATATGTCCTTTTTTCTGCGTAATTTTTTATATACACTGTATTTTAAGAACTGAGAGTTTTAAAAACAGCTACATC
>CAZXJK010000071.1:8810-10921 GCA_964640895.1 uncultured Methylomonas sp. | reverse complement strand
CTACTTATCTCGAATTATGTGGATAACCTATTTTTTCAAGCTTCCTTTTCTTTAGGAGCAGGTATTATTGAACTCTCGCTTAGTCCAATTCTTCAATCCATTTACACCTTTCATTTACTATCGCTGCAGAGCTTTCAGTGCCGATACCATGTGCAATCAGTGCAATGACTCGATCATCAGATTTATAGCCAGAATGAGCTATTAATGGATTCGCTGCAGTACCAAAGCCTAATAAATCAATAATATTTGCAATATTAATATCGACATTTGTTGTGCTTAAGCATAGGCGTGAATCAAGGTAGGTATCGGTAAAACCATAGGGAATAGGGTAACTGGCAATGTCATTGGGATCATTAAAGGCAACAATAGATGTTGCACGGTACATGCGATCTTGATAAAACTCACCTTCTGTATTGCAGTATGCATCATGTTGCTGAGTAATTTCGGCTTTTTTTCTACCTAATTGCAGGATAGGAAGTTGGTTGGCCAGCATGAAAATGTAGGAATGTTTATCTTTTAAAAGCTTTACAGCAGTGCGTGGCTTTATTAATTGGCCTCGGAAATAAGCAGACTCGTTACCTGTTAAGCTGGCAATACGTTGTAAGCCATCAATAGTGATGCGGCTGCCAAGGCTGTGTGAGATAAATGCAAAATGATTATTATGTAAGTTAGGAATAAAGTGTTTGCTATTAAAATTGCAAGCAGTTTGAGTATGTTCAGCTAGTTCTTGCCAATTAGCTGCCGCCATCCAGCAATAAGCTTGTGTAAATGACATTAAGATATCTTGGCGACTATCGCCAAGATATAAGAACGAGTCAGGCATGGTGTCATTGCTAAATTTCTTGAGGATATCATTGATGTCGGCGCGGCGATGCGCATATTCGCCGGTACTATCATAAGCAATGATCTTTTTTGCTTCTGCGGTGATACTGGTCCAGAGTAATTCATAGAATAGTAATGATTTACTGAGGTCTTTATTAAAATAATGATGTATCCGGAGGCTACCTAGGTCTTTGCTTTGATCTAGCTGATCAACTAAGGCTATGGTTTTGTAGCCAGGGGATTTTTTTTGCAATTTAAGTTGAACCGTTAATTTTGCTAAGAGTTCTGCTGAATACCCAGCGGTATGAGTGCCTATGCCATGCACCATAAGTATTTTTAAACCATCCGTCAGTAAAGGTTCTAGTCCTTGAAAGGCACGACCTGTCACTTGGCAGCTACGTGTATCTTGTTGTTCTTGCCTGTCTAGAAATGCTTCGGTAACCCCATAACCAAAGCTGGAGCAACCCGTGAGCAATATGAGTGCAAGTAAACTAAGAGCAATTATTTTTAAGCGCATATTATTTGCTCAACCAAGCGAATGAAGCACTGCTATTTGCAGAGGGGATGTATTCAGCACCTGTCCAGCCAGTATACGCTGAATTTTCAATGATCGAGAAGAGTCGCTGAAAATCAATAGCTCCTGTACCAGGTTGATGCCTGCCAGGGCAGTCTGCAAATTGGATATGGCCTATTTGGTCGGCATATTGGGGAATAAATCTAGCGAGATCTTCTTGCATCATCTGCATATGATAAATATCATATTGTATCAGTAAATCAGGGTGGCTTATTGCTTGCAAAATAGCTAGCATTTGCGCGCTATTATGAATGATAAAGTCTGGCATATTAATGGTATTAATGGCTTCAAAAACAGTTTTAATGCCTAAGGGAGTAAATGCTTCTAAGGCATAGTGAAGATTTTTTTTAAATGTTTGTTGGTATTCGCTCAGGCGCTCAGGGTCAAAGCAGCAGCCAGGTAGGATATTAATCACTGCGGGTTTAAGAATCTTTGCATAAGCAACTGTTTGCGCAACGGCCTCTTTAAACTGTTGCTGTTTTTCGGGCACTGCAGCTAATCCTTCGCCACCTTGTAACAAGTCGTCAGCAGCAACATTAAATAAAACTAACTGCAATTGATGCTTATCTAGCTTGGTACGAATCGTTGCGGCACTTAATTCATAAGGAAACTGAACTTCTACTGCGTTAAAACCATGTTCTTTGGCTGCTTTAAAGCGTTGTTGTAGAGGCAGTTCGGTGAATAATAAACTTAGGTTGGCGGTAAAGCGTAACAT
>CAZXJK010000071.1:0-8710 GCA_964640895.1 uncultured Methylomonas sp. | reverse complement strand
TCAGTAATTAACTTCTTTAATGAATTGCGCAAGGTTTTCCTGCGTTGCGAAAATGCAGTGGTGACCACTGTGTTCAATGATTTGATTGAATCAATTAGCACAGGCGGGTGTTCGTGTGGTACTAAACGGACAATCGAAGACATCACCTGTGGGCGTGGATTAAAGCTTTCGGGGGGGACATCAAATAGGTGTTCGGTCTCGCAATAATACTGCATCATCACACTGAGTCGACCATATTTTTTACTGCCCGGCTCCGCACAGATTCTGTCCACAACCTCTTTTTGCAGCATAAAGGTCATATCGGCAATGCTTGGGGTATTGGCCAGTAAATGAAACATCAGCGGGGTGGAAATATTGTAGGGCAGGTTGCCTAAGATATGCAGCTTTTCTTGGTTTTTTACTAAGGCAGAAAAATCAAATTGCAAGGCATCCGCACTATGAATATTTAAATTATCATATTGGGCAAATTTTTCTTGTAGAAACGTGACCAAGTCTCTGTCTAGTTCGACGACATCTAGTTGTATCCCATCTTTTAATAAAGGTTCAGTTAAAGCACCTTGTCCTGGGCCAATTTCTACCCAGTGTTGCTCTTTGTTATAGTAGAGTGACCCCAGAATATTATTAATGATATGGTGGTCATGTAAAAAATTCTGCCCAAACCGTTTACGTGCTCTATGTTGTGCCATATTAGTGCTTGTTTGTGTGGTGAGCCATTTGCATGGCAGTTTGTAGTGCGTATTGTAAACTACCTAGCTCTGCTTTGCCTGTGCCTGCCAAATCCAAGGCGGTACCATGATCAACGGAAGTGCGGATGATGGGTAGCCCTAAGGTGATATTAACTGCTTGACCAAAGCCTTTGTATTTTAATACTGGTAGGCCTTGATCATGATACATTGCCAGCACGGCATCGGCAGTCCGCAAATATTTATCAGTAAACAACGTATCGGCAGGTAAGGGGCCTTGCAGGTTAATGCCAGCTTGCCGGCATTGCTCTAAAACGGGTTCAATCACTTCAATTTCTTCTCTACCCATATGACCGCTTTCGCCTGCATGTGGGTTTAGGCCACAAACTAAAATATGTGCTTGTTCTAGTCCAAAACGCTGGCGTAAATCTGCATCTAATAGCTGGATAACGGTTCGTAGTGTTTCTGGTGTAATGGCGGCACTGACATCCGCTAGGGGTAGGTGTGTGGTTGCCAGTGCTACGCGTAATCCTTCTGTTGCCAGCATCATCACAGGATGGCCGCCTGTTATGGCTGCAATAAACTCGGTATGTCCGGTAAACGCGATACCTGCGTCATTAATAATACCTTTATGAACTGGCCCTGTCAGCATTGCTGCAAACAGACCTGATAAACAGCCGCGAGTTGCTAATGCAATAGTTTCAAGGACGTAGTGGCTATTGGCGGTCGTTAAAACTCCGCATTCAGCTGGCGTTGCCAGTGTGCAGGGTAAAACAGTTAGTGTGCCTGGAGTATGTTGGGTGATGGTTTGTTGCTGATCAAAAATTTCAATTTTTAATGGCAAGTTCAGTTGTTGCGCACGTTGTTGGAGTAACTCTGGGTCGGCAATAATAACCAGTTGGCATGCTAACGCTTGTTGAGCAAGTTGAATGCATAAATCCGGACCAATTCCTGCGGGTTCTCCAGGAGTTAGGGCAATACGAGGTAGTGTGTTGGGCACGTTAAGTTTAATGGGGAATGATAAATAAAGTGACAGGGTACAGGAAAAAATAGTTGAGTCTACTAATACTATGGTTGCATTGATATTGCGGGTGTATAACCTACGCAATATTTGTGCTATTTTAAATTACGAATGCGCGAGCGCGTGAAGTATATTTTATTGCTTGCTCTAGCTATATAAATATTTTATTATTCACCTAACGAACGATTGGTAGTTAAGAGGTGAATTTGAATTCTAAAGAAAATATATTACAAACAGCAGTGAGCTTATTTTCCCAGCAAGGTTTTGCTGCTGTTTCCATGCGTGATCTCGCTAAAGCTGTTGAGATGAGTACGGCGGCTTTGTATCATCACTTCCCCAATAAACAAGCTTTATATTTAGAGGCTGTGCAGTTTGCATTTTCTAAACAAGCGAGTGCCTTTGATGCGGTTTGGCAAGCTGAGCTGGGAGCTGAAGAAAAGTTGCGCCGCTTTGTGCATTGTTTGGCTTTAGTGCTGACAACAGATGTTGATTTTAGGGGCTTGATGCAAAGGGAATTATTAGACGCTGATGATGAGCGTATGCAGTTGTTGGCGAAAGGTGTCTTTCATGAACAGTTTACTCAGATCATCAATGTTATTGAGCAGTTAGGTGTAACACAACACCTGCACTTCAAGGCTTTAAGTGTTATTGCTTTAGTTTGTGACATTATTCAAATGCAGCCGTTAAGTAAGTATTTACCTGGTTGGCAAGCTGAACATGAGCAGGTGGATTTTATTGCCGAGCAAGTCATTAATTTGTTAATAAATGGAGTAAAGGGGAGTAGGGATTGAATATGGAAAGAGAAAATATGCAGGAAAGTAGAGGCAGATTTGTCGTTAATCACCCTTGGTGGGTGCTGTTTTTAAGTTTGTTATTTGTGGGGGCGGCAGGTTCAGGTATCCAAGGACTTGAGTTTACCAATAATTATCGTGTTTTTTTTGGTGAAGACAATCCGCAGTTATTGGCATTTGATGCATTGCAGAATACTTATAGTAAAAGTGATAATGTGATGATCGTGGTGGAGCCTGCTGATGGCGAGGTGTTTACGCGTGCAACTTTGCAGGCAGTTGTTGAACTAACGAAAGAAGCCTGGCAAGTATCCTATTCGAGTCGGGTCGATTCCATTACTAATTTTCAGCATACTATTGCTGAAGAAGATGATCTTATCGTTGCTGATTTGGTTAGTCAGCCATTACAGATGACAGATGTGCAATTAGCGGTTATTAAACAAGTTGCCTTAAATGAGCCTTTGTTGAAAAATCGATTGGTGTCGCCTACGGGTCATGTCACGGGCGTTAATGTGACCATGCAATTGCCAGGCAAGGATCCTATGGAAGCCATGGAAATTGCCAAAGAGGTGCGCTTGATTGCTGCAAATTTTATGCAGAAGCATCCTAATTTAACCGTACATCTTAGCGGTATTGTGATGATGAATAATGCCTTTGGTGAATCTTCGTTGCATGATAACGCAACCTTGGTACCATTAATGTATGGCATTGTGCTATTGGTGCTGATTGTTTGTTTGCGCTCATTTACTGGGACGTTTAGCGTTATTTTGTTGATTGTTTTTTCTATTATTTCTGCTTTGGGGTTGGCTGTTTATGCGGGCATAAAATTAACCCCGACCTCAGCAATGGCTCCCACCATTATTTTGACCATGGGAGTAGCTGACTGTGTGCATTTATTAGTGACTTTTTTGCATAATATGCGCTTAGGACATGCTAAAAAAATGGCGATGCAAGAAAGTTTGCGTATCAACTTACAGCCTATATTTTTAACTAGTGCAACGACTGCCATTGGTTTTTTAAGTATGAATTTTAGTGATGCGCCGCCCTTTAGGGATTTGGGTAATATTGTTGCTGTGGGGGTGTTGATTGCTTTTGTGTTATCGGTGACTTTATTACCCGCTTTAATGGTATTGTTGCCAGTGCGAGTAAAGCCTAAAGAGGAGTTGGATAATTCACCCATGCAATGGCTGGCTGAATTTGTTATTAAGAGGCGTAAAATACTGTTAATTAGTAATAGTATTTTTGCGCTTATTCTATTCAGCTTTATTCCGCGCAATGAAATAAATGATGAATTTGTAAAATATTTTGATGAGTCAATAGAATTTAGGCGTGCTGCTGATTTTTTAGATGCCAATATGGGCGGGACTTACAATATTGAATTTTCGATCGATACTAAAGTTTCTGGCGGGATTAGTGAGCCAGTATTTTTAGCTAAGGTGGATCAGTTTAAGGTATGGTTGGAGCAGCAACCTGAGGTGGTGCATATTAATACCATTACCGACACTTTTAAGCGACTGAACATGAATATGCACGGTGATCAGTTGCAGTGGTATAAATTGCCAGAAGAACGTGACTTGGCGGCGCAGTATTTGTTGTTGTATGAAATGTCGTTGCCATATGGCTTGGATTTGAATGATCAAATTAATATTGATAAGTCTGGTATTCGAGTCATGGTGAGTATGCATAATTTATCAACCAAGCAGATGTTGAATATTGAGCAACGTATAAATGGCTGGATGGCCGTAAATTTAGCTGACTATGAGGTTAATGCGGCAAGCCCAGTATTGATGTTTTCGCATATTGGGCAGCGTAATATTGTACGTATGTTGCTTGGGTCAGTTGCGGCTTTAATATTGATTTCAATTATTTTGATTATTGCATTTCGCTCTATTAAATTAGGCTTGATCAGTTTAATACCTAACTTGATTCCTGCAGGGATGGCATTTGGTATCTGGGGGCTAATTGATGGCCAAGTTGGACTGGGCTTGTCGGTAGTAACAGGCATGACTTTAGGTATTGTTGTTGATGATACCGTGCATTTTATTAGTAAATATCGGCGAGCAAGAATCGAGAAGGATTTATCATCAGAAGATGCAGTGCGCTATGCTTTTTCTACGGTTGGTGTTGCTTTGTGGATAACATCATTAGTATTAGTCAGTGGGTTTATTGTCTTAGCCATGTCATCCTTTTTGATGAATAGTGGTATGGGGTTGATGACGGCTATTACCATAGCAGTGGCGTTATTGATGGATTTTTTGTTTTTACCGCCCATTTTGATGACCCTGGATAACAAGCGTCGTAAAGTTAAGTCCTAAATAAAACTGCAAAGAAAAATTAAATAGGAGAAAAAAGTGAAAATAATAATCAGCCTACTACTGTGCTTGACACCTGTTATTGCGTGGAGCGATGCGCAAAAAGGTTTAGAAATTATGCAAGAGGTAGATAAGCGTGATTTAGGTTGGCAGGATATGATTGCCGAGCTAAAAATGGTGCTAAAAAATAAAAATGGTGATGAGCATATTCGCAGTCTAAAAATGAAAACGTTAGAAATGCAGCATGATGGTGATAAAAGCTTAAGTATTTTTAATAGCCCACGCGATATTAAGGGTACGGCTTTTTTAAGTTTTACTCATGCTTTAGAGGCAGATGAGCAATGGTTGTACTTGCCAGCACTAAAACGAGTGAAGCGTATTTCGTCTAGTAATAAATCAGGGCCATTTTTAGGTAGTGAATTTGCTTTTGAGGATTTGACATCATTTGAATTAAAAAAATATCAATATAAATACCTGCGTGATGAGTTGTTAAGTAATATCGATTGTTTTGTTATTGAAACTTATCCGATGTATGAACATTCAGGGTATACGCGTAGTCAGGTATGGATAGATAAACAGCGCTATATTCCCATGAAAATTGATTATTATGATCGTAAAGATGCCTTATTGAAAACGCAGAAATTTTCAGATTATCAACAGTATTTGGGGCAATATTGGCGTGCAAGCAGCATGTTGATGTCTAATCATTTGACGGGGAAAAGTACCGCATTATTGTGGCAGAATTATAGTTTCCGTAATGGTTTGACGGCACGTAATTTTGATAAAAATACCCTGAAACGCTCCAGATAATAGAGTCTATGATAAGGAAGTCCGCTAAGACGGTGCAATTAAGTATTGCATTTATGATCAGTGTTTTATTGTTGCACCCCGTTTATGCCTGGGAAGTAAGTGGCTATGTTGGGATAGAGGACTTGGCTTTTATTAATAAGCCAGTAGACCCACAGCAACATATGAATTATGTTTCGGGGGTTATAGAAGCTGAGTTGTACCATGAGTGGGATAACGGTAATCAAGTGTTTGCATTTGTGCCTTTTGTTAGGGTATCGCAACATGATAGCAACCGAACTCACTTTGATATACGAGAGTTAACTTGGCTTATTGCTGCTGATAACTGGGAATTAAGACTAGGTATTCGCAAAGAATTCTGGGGGGTGACTGAGTCTAATCATTTGGTCGATATTATTAATCAACGTGATATGGTGGAAAATAATGACGGTGAAGATAAGCTAGGGCAGCCGATGCTCAATTTTGCTTGGATTCAAGACTGGGGTACTTTAGATGCATTTATCTTGCCTGGTTTTAGGGAAATGATGTTTGCAGGAGAAGAGGGGCGCTTAAGAACTCAGCCGCCAGTTGATAGTAGTCAGGCACGTTTTGATAAAAATGGTTTTGAGCGACAGGTGGCTTATGCGCTGCGTTGGTCGCACTCTATAGGTGATTGGGACTTGGGGTTGTCGCATTTTTATGGCACCAGTCGCGACCCTATCTTTATAGTAGAGCAAGCAGAAAATGGTCAAGTGGCGCTCATTCCCTATTATCAAAATATTAACCAAACAGGTTTGGATGTGCAGGCTACTGTTGGTAGTTGGCTGTGGAAGTTAGAGGCGATTGTACGTGTGAGCCATATTGATACTACTTTTGCTAGTACGGCAGGCTTTGAATACACTTTTTATAATATTGCTGATAGCGGCTTGGATATAGGTTTATTAACAGAATATTTGTTTGATAGTCGTGGTAAGCATGCGCCCACTTTGTTTCAAGACGATTTTTTTGCAGGGATGCGTTTTGCGCTAAATGATGTGCAAGATACCCAAATTTTGATGGGAGTCATGATTGATCGTAGTACCCAAGCGCAATTTTATAATATTGAAGCTAGTCGACGTTTTTTTGATAGTTTTAAATTGGAAGTTGAGGCGCGTTTTTTTAATGGTGCCTCGCAATATGAGCCTGCTTATTTTTTACGTAATGATAGCCATTTTAGAATCGAGTTGAGTTATCACTTCTAAGAATGAGCATGCAAAAAAACTATGAGTCTAGTGGTGGCTGTGCTGAGCCAGTTTTTTGAATAATAACAGCATCACCCGTTTGTAAGGTACCTACACTATCATGCAAAGCATTTTGCCCAAAAAAGACCTTGTTTTGCCATTTTCGAGTGCGTGCCATAGTGCGTAATGGTTCTTTGCCTCTTGTGGCTGTTTCAGGATCAATTTGTGGTACAGGGCAGCGTGAGCAAGGTTTTGGTAGTCTAAATGCAATGTCACCCACCTGAATGGTGCGCCAAGTATCTTCAGCATAGCTGGTGCAGTCTGCTATCACTAGGTTAGGGCGGAATCGTTGTATGCCAAGTGTTAAGCCCATTTGTTGATTAAGTAAGGCGAGTGATGCTTCAGACGCAATCAAGAAAGGGAAGCCATCACTGAAGGAAGTTTGGTCAGCACCTAAAGCATATTGCTGATCGACAGTGCGTATGCTATCGCTGGGTTGGTAGACTAAGTGGCAAGGTTGTTCTAAGAACTCGCTAAACCACTGGTCGACTTTGTCGCTAATAAGCTTCGCAATACACTGATCATGCCAGACTGTTACTGTAATAGAGTCATTTGCTTCATATGCTGTGGGATGTAGAGGGATAGATATGTTAGGTTTGTCTGGCGCAGAAATGATAATCTGCTCATCTTTTAATTGGGTTTTGATCAAAGCCATCTTTGTTAAACGGCGTTGTGATAAGAATTGGTGTTGCTCGTCCACCAGCATCCATTGGCGGTCGTATTTAAGGCCAGTTTTGGTGACTTCCCATTGTTGCACAGGGATGCCTGCAACAGATTTGATGGGGTAGATAAAAATTTGACTAAGGTAAGGCATTATTTAGCCAATTAAACTTTGTACTGTGGATGATGTCAGTTGGTTGGATTGAGCGCTAAGTGCTAACTCTGGGTTGTCCTCAATATCAGTGGTTATATTATCGGTATTTTGTTGTGGATCTTCTGTCTCGGTTGCCGTGGTGGTTTCAGCGCGTGAGACATTGATTGCAGTTTGTGAAAGGCTAACTGAATCAGTAGATGATGTGGTGGTTGTCGAACCCTCAATGGGAATTGTTGTATCATTAGTATTGCTAGTAGGCTCAATTTTAATGGTACTTGAGTCAATGGGAGGGGGGATGTTTCCTGTATTAATGTCCATGACGTTTCCTCTTGGTTAGAAGATGATAAGTACCCAAGTATAATTGATTTAACATTTCACTGGTCTTTTTTTTCATCTTCGGCGTTGCATAAATAGTTGCGTAGCCAGCTATGCGCCTTGAATATGAAAAAAAATCCTGCGTATTGTAGTTAAATCAATTACGCCTGAGTATTTAAAGCCACTTTCATGACTTTAAATTATGCGATAGAAAAATCATTATTGTTAACAACAATATGGTCAATTAGTGCATGTTGGGCTTCATCAAAAATAAGGCCATAATTGATGCCGCTAACTGCATTCTGACATATTCTGGTCACTTTGGCTTTAACTTTATGTGTGTATTGGTTATCTAGCATAATGTTTAGCGTCACTTTTGTTTTTACTGAAAGCTTTTGGGCTGTATCAATGCGTGCTCCTGTTGAACTAATATCCACAACTTTGGCAAAAGTGTATTCATTAGATTTAAAAAATTGCTTGAGAATAAGGTGAGCGGTCAGGTCATTTTTGGCATATCTAACTGATTTACGTTGGTTGGTTGGGTTGCGCCGATCTGAGCTGCGGCGATCAGAAGTGTTTCGAAATATATTTTTTGGGGCTAAGGTGTTATTGCTCATAAATTTCCCTGAGATAATAGCGGCGTAGGTGAGTCGTGGTAGGGTGTGATTAAAAGTGTGTGGTATTTTCAAAAATATTAAGCAGCTATAGCGG
>CAZXJK010000070.1:0-10964 GCA_964640895.1 uncultured Methylomonas sp. | reverse complement strand
GATGGCACACATATGCGCTGGGGAGATGGTGCATTTTTTGACCGCAAGTCACCTGATAAAATAGCTTTAGCTATTGAATATAATCACAAAGCAGCATACAGTTTAGGCGGCTGTCCAAAACCATTTAAGCCATCACTAGAGCCTTGGGGGCCACTCACCACTGACACCCTCTGTGACCCTAAAAGTATTAACAAAATGCCTTTAACCCAACATTTTGATGGCATTGGGATGGTTATAGCTAGGAGCGACTGGACCAAAGAAGCCACTTACGTGGTCTTCAAAGCAGGCAATAATTACTGGTTACATTCACATCTAGACCAAGGGGCATTTACAATTTACAAAGGCGGCCCTTTAGCAATTGATAGTGGACTTTATGGCCCTAGATATGGCTCTGACCATCATATGAACTACAGTTATCAGTCTATTGCGCACAACGTTATTACTATAACTGATAATAATGACAATTTACCACTTCCTGATAAAAAAAATAAAGGTAAATTTAGAGAGATTGCCAATGATGGTGGCCAAAGACGCATTGGATCAGGCTGGGGAAAATCTGCACCAATTGATCTTACCGATTGGCTCAATAAAAAAGATACTTACCAAGCTGGGAAAATTACAAAATATTATGCTGATGGCGACTTTGTTATTGCCATTGCCGACTTAACAGCCGCTTACACCAATAAAAAATCCGGCTCAGGTACCTTTAGAGACCGGACTCGACGAGTTGAAAACTATTGGCGTACATTTGTCTATGACCGTGCCAATGATATTATTTTAATCTTTGATAATATTACCGCCACAAATGCTAATTTTACTAAACGTTCAATTTTTCACACTATTAATCAACCTTATATACATGACAATAAAGTTGTTGCACAAACTTACTATCGAGAAAAATATCCAGCACAAAAAGGCGGCACCTTAGAAGCAACGATATTATTTCCTAAACAAGCCTTTATCAATATTGTTGGTGGTAAGAATAAGGAATTTTTGGTGCAAAACAAAAATTATGATGAAAATGGCGGAATAAGTGCTCATCTAAAAAAACGTGATAAAAATAAACCTGAACCTGGCGCATGGCGGGTCGAAGTCATACCGCCCCTTGCACAGAAAACTGATTATTTTTTAACTGTTTATAACCCTAGCCTTCCAGGTGAAAAGAATAATATCAACATAGAAGCAATCGAATCTGATACTGATATTGGCAGCAAAATTAGTGGATCTGCACAAGACTATAGTATCTTCTTTTCCAAACAACAAGCAACGTTAAAAATAAAGTTTGCAAGTAGTTTAGGTCGATACAATATAGAGCTTTAGTAAAGAGGTAAAAACAAGACTACTGTTTTGATACTGCCACTAAGGCACCTGGAAATAAATAATCATCCATCTTTACTGGTTTTTTTGTCCGTCATCAGTACTGTAGCAATAGTTACGTAGCCTGCTATGCGCCTATTGCTACAGCACTAATGACAAACAAAAAGCCTGCCTAAATATTGGATGCTTATTTATTTCCAAGTGCCTAATGTTTCATAATCAGCGGCAACCTGCTGATAAACCCAGTCATACATCTCTTTTAAGTCAGGACGCATATTATCAAGGGCTGATTGAGTTTTGATGAAATAAGGTGCCCTAATGCCGTGATAATCTACATCAGAACCTACCCTATCAAAGAGAATGCCCGAGCGTTTCAGTAAGCGTGGTAAAAAAGGCTCCATCATCGCAAAAACATTGGTTTTCTTGGTTAAAGCAGTTACCGCCGTAGCAGCTAAAAAACCTGAAACAGCAATAAGCGAAAAAGTTCTTTGCTCTTGTTTAGAACAGTCCATACTGTCAAGCTCACCAAATCGTGTTGCGGCCTCACCTGGTCTACGTCTAAACGCAGTGTCAACTGCTAATCTGGAAATTTCACACTCGGTATCACGCTGTAAATGGAAACTTTCAATCAACTGACTATCTAAACTTTGCTGACAAAATTTTTCAAAAGGCAATAAACCGTTTTCAAGCTCATCACAAACCGGAACCAATCGCACACACCCAGCCGACCGACCTGTTTCTTTATGGATAATTAAACAATGCAATGACTGCTTATCAAATTCATCCGTTTCAATTTTCTCAGGAAATAAATCAGTCGCTTCGTATTTAAACTCTTCACAATAAACACGATACCTCACACCATAGACCTCTTTTGCTTGTCGCTCCGAAGTCACTAATTGAATGCTAAAATAACGTGCAAAATCTTTTATTAAACTGTTTGAATTATCTGTCATAATTTTTCCTTATCATCTATCTAAAGATAGCAGACGAATTGAAGTCTTAGGAGCCAAAGCAGGCAATAACAGAGATAAAAATATAGAAAGGACTGAACTGATTTGAAATATAACTTTTTGAATTTACTGAAATGTGCTTGAATTCAATGGGGTGAACGACGGGGCTCGAACCCGCGACAACCGGAATCACAATCCGGGACTCTACCAGCTGAGCTACGCTCACCATAATGGTGGATTCTTTAAGGGGAATGGTACGCTTGGCAGGAGTCGAACCTGCGACCCTCGGCTTAGAAGGCCGATGCTCTATCCAGCTGAGCTACAAGCGCATATTGTATTGGTCGGGGTAGAGGGATTCGAACCCCCGACATCCTGCTCCCAAAGCAGGCGCGCTACCAAACTGCGCTATACCCCGATATAATAAAACTTTAAAGAATCTGCTGTTTAGCGATTAGTGCCTTAAAGAGCTGACTATTATAACGTGTTTTCATTACTCGTCAACACTTCTTTATCATTAAAGTTTATTTTTTACAATTTTATAAATTTCTTCCGCTTTAACATCGGTACTTGCTAGGATTAGCCCTAGTTCAGCTAACTTCTGTTCAGCAAAATCTCTATCTTTTAAACTGGCTGTATTAATATAAACATTCAATGCTGCACTTTTTAAACCTGCATAAGCAGACATAACTGCAACACCTGCATCACTGATAACATTTAAATTACCTTTAGCAGCCGCTTCTTCACTCTGCTCTATTGCCATCGCACAGGCTTTAGCACAATCTAGTGGTATTTGGGTCGCCTCTTTTAATACCGTTTGAATTTGCTGACTACGTGTTGATTTTTCTTGCTCAGTCGTCTTCGCCAAGCCATAAGCAACCATCAATTGATTAAACACATCAACATCAGCCTTAATCATTGCAGTCAATGTAGTGCGCAAAGCTTCTGATTTTTGCAACAACGTCTGCATATCAGCTTCAACTTCTACATATTTAGGTTTACCGATGGTTAAATTACAAACCATACTCGTTAATGCTGCGGCTTGTGCGCCCATCAGAGCTGCTGCACTGCCACCACCAGGTGTCGGTGCACTACTCGCCAATGTATCCAAATAGTCTTGCAGAGATTTATCTTTTATTTCAGTCACTCAGGATCCTTATTTATCTTTACTTTATTATCTTCGTAGGGTGTCTGAAATACTATTCACGTCGCCAGTTTGTACCCGTGGCAACATCCTCCAATACTATCCCCTGCTCTTTTAGGTCATTACGAATCTGATCTGCCAATTCCCAATTTTTATTTTGCTTGGCTGCTAATCGCTGCTCTATAAATGCATCAATTTCTTGTTCGATTAAGCCACCTTCAGGTACAGCATCTCCCGCCTGCAAAAAACTTTCTGGGTCATCTTGCAAAATACCCAACACATCAGAAAGCTCTTTTAATTCACCTGCCAGTTGAGAAGCAAGCTCGGTATCATTCGTTTTCAATTTATTCAATTCTCTTGCCATATCAAATAAAACTGCCACTGCAACAGGCGTATTAAAATCATCATCCATTGCTTGTTTAAAGCGCTCAGTATACTCAGACTCTGCACTTGCCACGATTTTCACGCCACGCAAAGCCGTATATAAGCGCGTCAATGCAGCCCCCGCTTCATCCAACTGTTCGTCCGAATAATTAAGCGGGCTACGATAATGGCTGGATAATACAAAAAATCGTACGACTTCAGCTCGATAACGCTTTAATACATCTCTTACTGTAAAGAAATTGCCCAAAGACTTAGACATTTTCTCTTCATTAATACGCACAAAGCCATTATGCATCCAAACATTAACAAATTTCTCGCCTGTTGCGCCTTCGGATTGCGCTATTTCGTTTTCATGGTGCGGGAACTGCAAGTCCATACCACCACCATGAATATCAAAATGATGCCCTAAGCACCGGGTCGCCATTGCCGAGCATTCAATATGCCAGCCAGGTCGCCCCCTGCCCCAGGGTGAGCTCCAAAACGGCTCATCCACTTTTGCTTTTTTCCACAATACAAAATCAAAGGGGTTCTTTTTCGCCTGATTTACCTCAACTCGTTCACCCGCTTGCAACTCATCCAGTTTTTTGCCTGATAAAGCCCCATAATTAGCGAACTTATCCACCGCATAAAAAACATCCCCGTTGGTGCCAATATAAGCCAAGCCTTTTTCAAATAACTCAGTAATCATAATAATAATATCATCCATTGACTGTGTTGCTTTAGGTTCAATATCGGGGGGCAAAACCGCTAAAGCTCGCTCGTCTTCATGCATTGCTTCGATAAACCGCTCGGTCAACACCTCAATATCCTCCCCATTTTCCTGAGCACGTTTGATAATTTTATCATCAATATCAGTCACATTACGCACATAGGTTAATTGGTAACCAGAATAACGCAAATAACGCGCCACATTATCAAAAACTACCATCACGCGCGCATGTCCTATATGACAATAATCATAAACCGTCATCCCACAAACATACATCCCTACCTGACCAGCAATTCTAGGTGTAAACACTTCTTTAGATCGAGTAAGCGTATTATAAATTTTTAACATTGTTAACTTTGCTATTTTCAGTATTGGTTAGAGGCGGGAACAAGCATTCAACAATAGTTCACACCTTAATCACTCATTATCATGAGCTTAATTATACAATTTTCCAGCATTAAGGCTTCTCTTTCAAGAGAAAAACACATAGAATTTATGATTTAGCCTACACATAGTGAGTACCATGCGCCCCATATTCATTTTTTTATTATTTTTATTAACATCAACCTCTTCTTTTGCAACTGAAACTACCCCAACTAAAACTCAAGTTAAACTACAAACCACATTAGGCGATATTATCATTGAACTAGATGCCCAAAAAGCACCTATTACCGTTAATAACTTCCTGCAATATGTAGAATCAGGCTATTATAATGGCACAATTTTCCACCGTATCATCCCAGGTTTTATGGCACAAGGCGGCGGTTTTGATGGCAAGTTTCAGAAAAAAGTAACCCGCGCACCCATTAAAAACGAATCCAATAATGGTTTAAAAAATAATCGCGCCACTATCGCTATGGCACGCATGAGCAACCCTGATTCTGCATCAGCACAGTTCTTCATTAACTACTCCAATAATAATAGCTTAAACTACCCCGTACAGAATGGATCAGGTTACGCAGTATTCGGCAAAGTCATTTCTGGCATGAAAGTAATTGATAAAATGGCACAACAACCTACCGCCAGTCGTAGAGGGCACCGTAATGTACCCACAACAAATATTGTGATTGAAAAAGCACAGGTAGTGCCCCAATAATACCCAATAGCAATATTGCTCTCTTTTTTAAAATTAAAACGGACAACCAAAATGTCAGACACCTTAAGCAAAGTCAAATTTCAAACTACTGCGGGGGACTTCGTCATAGAACTTGACGCAGAAAAAGCCCCTATTACCGTCAAAAACTTCCTGACTTATGTAGAGGAAGGTTTTTATAGCGGTACTATTTTTCACCGCATCATCCCTGGCTTTATGGCACAATGCGGCGGCTTTGGCACCGACTTTGAGCAAAAAGCAACCCATGACATGATTAAAATTGAAGCAGATAATGGCTTAAAAAATGACCGTGGCACAATTGCGATGGCCCGTACGGGCGTTCCTGATTCAGCTACTGCACAATTTTTCATTAACTATAAAGATAATGACTTCCTAAATCACACTGCGCCCACTCAAAATGGCTGGGGCTATGCCGTCTTTGGTAAGGTAGTTGAAGGCTTGGATATTCTTGATACAATGGCGAATGCACCAACAGGCAATCGCGGTGGTCACCAAGATGTGCCTAAAACTGACATCATTATTGAAAATGCTGAAATTATTTAATTAAAATTTTAGCCAACTAAACGGCTCATTTTAATTGAGCCGTTTTTTATTTTTTTATTTAGGTGTCTCTTCTATGCATAATGAAACAATTTTTATTTCGGACTTACACCTAACAATTGAACGTCCCGAAATCACCAAAAAATTCTTACAATTCTTAAGTACCAGAGCAACACAAGCAAAAGCACTGTATATCTTAGGTGACTTATTTGATACTTGGATTGGTGATGATGACTTTAGCCCACCCATTAAAACAGTTAAGCAACACCTACAAGCTTTAACTGCGCAAGGCGTACCCATTTTTTATATTCATGGTAATCGTGATTTTTTAATTGGCAAACGCTTTAGTGAACAAACTGGCGTTACTTTACTGGACGAATATAGTGTTATCAATTTATATGGCACACCGACCTTACTAACACACGGTGATTTACTTTGCACCGATGATCTGCCTTACCAAGCATTCCGGCAGAAATCACATACACAAGAATGGCAAGAGAACGTACTATCTAAACCGCTTATATTAAGAATTTTGTATGCACGCTGGTATCGTTTACGTAGTTATTTTCATAAGCGCAACAAATCTCAAGACATTATGGATGTGAATTCCGATACGGTTATTAAAGTAATGCAGCAATATCAAGCCACACGTTTAATTCATGGGCATACACACAGACCAGCGGTACATGATTTAGACATGATAGGGCAAAAAGTACAGCGCTTTGTACTAGCGGAATGGAAAAAAGAAAGTGCCAGTTTATTGTGCTGGACTACAACAGGTTATCAATATACTGAAATATAATTTATCCAATTAAAATAAATGCCTAAATGGCACGCTTGATTGTTTGTACATTTATGGTTCTTTATGGTTTTATGGTTTGCACGCAGAAACCATAGAAACACGGAAATTAATTTTACTATTCGCCAATACGTACAGCCAATACATCACAATGTGCATGGTGCAACACCGCATTAGCAGTTGACCCCAGAATTAACTCCAAACCATGCCGGCCATGCGAGCCAATGATAATCAAATCAACCGCCTCTCTATCAGCATAATGAATAATTTCTTGCTTAGGCACACCCCATACTAAGTTACGGGTCATATCAATATCATTAAATTCAGCCAATTCCTCTATAAACAGGATTTTTTCCAGCTCTAATAATGGATTAGCAACATCAGCACCCAAGTCAATTTATGTGCCATAAGCTGTGCCAGATAATGGTAAATTATCAACTATATGTATAACACTCAATATTGCTTGCTGCTGTGCGGCTAAAAATATTGCTTTTTGCAAAACCGCCTTACAATTTTTTGAATAATCAATTGCCGCTAAAATATGTCGATAACTCACTGTAAACTCCTATTCCTTAATTTGATCACTATTTAATAATCTATAAACGGATAAGCAGCCCTCACAACAAAATAACTTAACGCCATCAACTGTTTTTAAGCTAAACCCGCCCACCTCAACATCCAATCCACATAAAGCACATTTAATAATATCGTCACTCATAATAGCTCTAATTACGTTTTACCAAAATTTCGCTCATACCACTGCATAAAATACCCAGCAGCCTGATGCTTGCCAGTACGCAAATAAAATAAAGCATACTCACTATTAATGGCTGCCTTAAGTAAATTACGCGCCTGCTCTGTTCCACAAAAAAGTAATTGATCACCTTCTTTAACTTTATGCAGCATACTTGGCAGCGGAATATTCTCCCCTTCGGAGCGAATAACAAAAGGCACCAATGCCAATTCATGTTTGCGATTGCGGGGGTCTGCAATAATATCGCCTAAGAACACATCTTCCCCTTTATCCAAACAAGCCATGACAGCACTACTTTTTTCTCGGGTAAAATCTATAGTGACTAATAAAGGCTTTTTATCGCCAATTTTTTTTCGTAACTGGCGTATTATCTCGCGCAACACCTTGTCTCGACCTGGCTCTTTAGCCAATAAATACCAAAAAAAATGCTTTAATAAAGGCGCAATCAATAATAACATTATTTTTCGTGCCGTTACTAACGTTGGCTGCATAATCATATCCACATTAGCTTTGTCAAAAGCCAATTCATTTTGATGACTATTTTGACGCACAATAGTAAACAAGTCTTTATTTAAACAACGAGCATTTAACAAAACACTTAAATTCTGACCATCATCATCCGCTGCAGCTAAAATGCCTACTGCTTCATCAATACCTGCCAGCCGCAATGTTTTGGCATTAGTTCTACCCACGATATAGGTCTCAATTTCCTCTTCTTTTCTTCTGGAGTGAGGGTCAATCACCGATGTTTTAACACCATTCATGGTTAAAACATGGTTGGCTTCCATACCCATTCTGCCATAGCCGCAGATAATCCAGTGCCCTAGCGGGGGACGTACAATCGATTCCAAGGTCGCACCTTTATCACCCACCAGCCAATTATTCATCGCATAAAATGCAGGGTTATTAATACAGGCATTTAAGACTTTAGCAAAGGTCTTAAATGGGTCAACAATATGCACCTCTCCACCCAAAGTCGCTAAAGTTTCTTCATAATCATTCGCCTTAGACATGGTAATAATGCCAACATCTGGATTCAACAAACGTGCAATAGCCGAAATTTTAAGGTTAGTTTCTTCATTTCTAGTAATGGATACAACCGCTTTACAGTGCGGACTTAACAAGCCTGCTTCCAGTAAATGCTTGGGCACACTCGCATCTGCGCATAAGCCAGGCACAAACATTTTATAGTTACGTAATGATAATGCCTGAATACGCTCCTCACTACTATCAATGACAACTGAGCGGAAACCAGCATCATTCAAGCCTCTCACCAAAACACTGCCGGTATCACCAAAGCCACAGATAATATAAAAAGGCCCAATGATACGATTCACTCGCCGCGAAAAACGCCATTCGTCAACTGCTCGGATAAAAAAAGCATTTTGAAATAAGCGAATAATACTACCCAAAGCATAGAACCAAGTCACTACGCTCATATAGAGACAAATAATGACCCATAAGCGCTGGGCATCACTAAACTCAAAGGGGATTTCCCCAAAACCTGTGGTGGTCGCAGTATAAGTCATAAAATAAAACGCGTGAAAAATACTTAAGTACTGGGCTTTTCCGTCAAGCTCCGGCCCTGGAATAAACACCATAACGGACACAGCGACGACATAGACCAATAATAATGCCATTAATGGAACGCGCATTTCGCGCATAACAATAAAACTAACGCGGCTTAGATCGTTATTTGTATTCATACGGAGCATCTCATATCAACTTAACTTTAATCATAAACTTAAGGAATTAGGATTCAATAATACCCGAGTCTGACTTGCCTTTTGGCTGCACAGCCGCACCAGAAAAACAGTTGCGTAGCCAGCTATGCGCCTGTGTTTCTGGCACGACTGTGCAGCCAAAATCCTGCGTCATACTTTCAGGTATTATTAAATCCTCATCCCTAAGTAAAATAAGCCCAATTTACAACCGCGACATTAAAGTCTCAGACACCAAAATAACCACAGAAATAACATTCGCCACTAAGGCACCTACCGCTAGCGAGATAATGCTAGTCATAGCATCCGGCGTTATGCCTGTTTCAATAATATGCACGGCATAAGTCCAATGCAGCGCCGCAGCCAATAACTCAAAGTCAGCCACTAAACTGGTTGCTAATAAAATAGCCCCTATTTGCGAACGATCACCCAATTTTAACCCCGTCGCAATCAAGTTAACCACAACCACTGCAAACAACTCAAATACACCATGATGCGCTGGGTTATCATACTCCCCTAATACAAACCCCACATTTAAGGTTAATGACAAAACAATGAAAAACCCAAAAATAACTTTCTCAAAATTCACAGAAAAACCTCAACACGAAAGAGAAAAAATAAGCGGTATTTTACCTTAAATAAATTATTAAAAAACGAAAAAACTAGCCTTAATATATCAATGTTTGCTAATATACAAGCTTTATTAAGTACCTCAATTATTAATTAAAGACTAACTAGGAGTTTTTATGGCTGTAACAGCAATGGATTTGGTAGCAACTGCCAAACAAAATATTACTGAAATCACGGTAACGGATGCAAAGCAAGTAATTGCAAACCAACTAGTTTTAGACGTTAGAGAACCCGCAGAATTTGCAGCTGGACAATTACCTAATGCTGTCAATATTCCACGCGGCGTGCTTGAGTTTCAAATTGGCAACCACCCTGCTTTTGCAGGACAACAAGATGCCGATATTATTGTATATTGCCAATCAGGTGGTCGCTCAGCACTCGCCACGGAAGCCTTACATAAGCTAGGTTTCAGCAAAGCTGTTAGCATGGCTGGCGGCTACAAGGCTTGGTCAGAAAGCTAACATTATGCAACAACCAGATGCACTTCGGCTAGACAAGTGGCTTTGGGCAGCACGTTTTTTTAAAACGCGGAAACTTGCAGCCGAAGCGGTATCGGGCGGTAAAGTGCATTTAAACGGGCAACGCACCAAGCCCAGCAAAGAAGTCAAAATGAATAGTCAGTTAATCATTCATAAAGAACAATTTAGTTGGGATATTACTGTTTTAGCGATTAACGCACATCGGCGACCTGCATCCGAAGCAGTTTTGCTCTATGCAGAAAAGGCAGACAGCATTAAACAACGGGAGCAGGATATTATTCAAAGGCGGGAAGAACGACAGTTTATGCATGCTGATCCGACCAGTCGCCCTACCAAAAAACAGCGCAGACAAATTCATCAATTTAAGCAGAAGTAAGTACCTGTGCAAAATTAATCTAACACTTTGTAGAATGAGTAAAATAGAAC
>CAZXJK010000069.1:0-11145 GCA_964640895.1 uncultured Methylomonas sp. | reverse complement strand
ACAAACAAAAAGCCTGCCTAAATATTGGATGCTTATTTATTTCCAAGTGCCTTAGTCTCTATTATGCATTGAGTTGAGTCCTTTTAGTTTGGTACAAGTAGTGTTAATTTGCAAGGCTGATAAGCATTATGTGTTAAATATTTTGTACCAAGATCCAAGGTTTTATGACGGCTGCCCAGACCATACTATTGTTTTTAATCCAGTCTGTTGCTTGTTGGTCAGAAACTAAGTGTACTTGTTTGTTTTGCATCCATTGCTCTACCAAAGCTTTATTATCTTTGGAGAATGCATCAGCAGCTTCAACTAAATCAAGCTCTGGGGCAATAAAAACGGCCAAGCCACTGGCAAAAAAACGTTGTAGTTCGGACCAAGCGATTTTAGAGGTCTCTTGATTTACTTTATCTTGGGTCAGGTCTTCTTGTATCATATGGGGTGTTAATTGCAAAGGGTAGGGGTACTATGTGTCATATGTCAGGTATATGGTTTTAGTAGAGGCAATAAAAATTATTTTTGGCAAGTGCTACAATAGATAGTGGTTCTGCCAGATTGCTTTATTTCAGTTAAAGGCTGCTTGCAGTATATGCAGGGTAAGTCTTTACGCCCATAGGCACTTAATTGTTGTTTAAAATAACCAGGTTTACCATCGCTACCAACAAAATCTCGTAAACTAGTGCCGCCTTGGTTAATAGCTAGTGTTAAGGTTTTTTTGGTTTCAATAACTAAGTGATGATACTCATTGGCGGAAATTTGACTAGCAGCGCGAGTAGGATTGATGCCTGCATAAAAAAGTACTTCAGTACAATAAATATTGCCTATACCAGTGACAATATTTTGGTTCATCAGGAATTGTTTAATATTGACTTTGCGTTTGCGTGATATTTGGTAAAGGTAGTCGGCTGAAAAATTGTTACTTAATGGTTCGGGGCCTAATTTGCTAAGTAATGCATGAGTATGAGGTGTTTTTCCTAACCATAATACCGCACCAAAACGACGTGGGTCAGTTAAACGTATGCCTTGTTGGTGAGCAAAAATTATTTCAAAGTGATCATGCTTTGCAGGTACAGTGTCGGTAGTTATGATGCGCAAACTACCTGACATGCCCAAGTGGATTAATAATGTACCTGATTCAAAGTGTAGTAGTAAATATTTAGCTCTACGGCTCAGACTTTGTAAGGTCTGTTGCTCAATTAATTGAGGGAGTTCAGGGGGGATTGGCCAGCGTAGTTTTGGGTGACGTATGATAACCTTGCTAACAATTTGACCTTTAATGTGCGGTGTTATACCGCGTAAGGTTGTTTCAACTTCGGGGAGTTCGGGCATTGTTACCTCAAGCAGGGTTAGTAATGCAGTACGCTATGCACTTCGTAGTTAGCTAACTTTTCTTTACCTTTAAGAAAGTCCAATTCAATCACAAAAGCGAGTGCTTCTACACGTGCGCCAAGTTTTTCTATCAGCTCGCAGCTTGCTTTAGCTGTGCCACCTGTTGCAAGGAGGTCATCAATTAAGAGTACTCGGTCATTTTTATCTAGCGCATCAGTATGTACCTCTAAGCTGGCAGAGCCATACTCCAAGTCATACGTTACGCTTTGGGCATCATAAGGTAATTTTCCTGGTTTCCTCAAAGGAATAAAGGGGAGATTTAGCTCCCATGCAACAATAGACCCAAAGATAAAGCCTCTTGCTTCCATGCCTGCAACCGCTGTAATATCACGCCCTAAAAATGGGTTGATTAACTGGTAGGTTGCTAAGCGTAGACTAGCCGGATCTTTTACCAGCGGGGTAATATCTTTGAAAATGATGCCAGGTTTAGGGAAATCTGGAATATCACGAATTTTGTCTTTAAGGCGTTGCATTTTAGTGCTGGGTATTTTTTTTGTAAAATGAGCTAGGGCGTAACTCATTTACTGCAAGTGGCTTGATGATGCAAAATGAATCTTTAATGATTCGAAATACATTGCCCAGGTTCATATTACTGTGCATGGACAAGTTTTTAATACAGAGTAAAGAAACACTGAAAAAGTGTTTGATCAGTATTTTAGGGTTTCTGTTCAAGCCAGCTAATAAGGTGATAGGGCTAGGATTTCCAGCTTTACTGCTGCCTTGGCGTAAATATTCAAAAACACCTTGTTTGAGGAGGTCGTTGGACATAACACCATAAAGTGCATTTGCCATAATATTGACATTGGTATTGGCATGATAACGATCTCGATAATAGAGCTCTAGTTTTTCATGAATCAACTTAGGGTTATTAAAATCAGGCATTGCTAGCAAATGTGTACTTAGCAGCAGGACATCGTTGAATACAGCTGTTAGGCCGCCACCTGTTAATGGGTGGCGCATGTTGAGTGCATCACCTAGTAATACTGCACCTTCTTTTAATACAGGCTTGGCGGGCATGTAGTGATTAGGCATTACCTTGAAGTCATCTTCAGCTAGCGCATTAGCAAAGGATTCTTTAAATTCTTCAGGAAGAAAAGGTGCAACTTTATTCGCTATATGTGCTTTTATGTCGTCTTTTTTGGGAGCCTTATCGCCAGGGAAATCAATTAGCAGGCGTGTTTCGGTGCTAGAAATCGGGTAGCAAATAAAAGGTGTCGGGGCTGACAAAAAAACATGCCCATGGTTAGGGAAGGGGAGTTTGCAGTCCTTTAACACTAAGCCGATAAAAAATGAGGTAACTGATTTAACGTTGTTACTTAAATCTTTACGAAAATTAGAGAAAAATCCATCACTCATGATGGTGAGTTTTGCATGGATATTTTTATATTCTCTGGTGTGTTTCTCGCGGTATTTAATGCCTGTTACGACACCTTTTTCGTCTTCTATAAGATCAGAAACAGTGCCGTGGATTTGCTTGACACTGTCGTTGCCCAGTGCATCCTCACGAATCTTTTGTAAAAAGCGCCCATTGTGCAGGCCAACACCGTGATAGTCGGTTGTATCATTTTGGTTATAAGATATAGAAAATTTATTCTCATTTTGAAATAGAGCATAACCGTAGATGGGTTGTGCATCAAAACCTTCAAGCAATCGCTCTAAGCCCATTTTTTTTAAGGTCTCAACGGCACCAGGTTGTAGTAATTCACCAACAATACGTCTTTTTTCAGTATATTCTCTATCAATTAGAGCAATTTTGATGCCTCTAGGCGCAAGGTATGCAGCAATAGTTGCACCTGCCATACCGGCACCGACAATACAAATGTCATATAAATCATTATGTTCAGATGGTGTGTTCATAAGTAGTCTTCTTAATAGGCTTTAAGTGTCTAATTCTAGTATGAATTACGAATCATTAATAGCGTTTATGTTGATAAAAGCGATTTAATGCCCAAATAGGAAAAATATTTCGGTATGAGCTGTAAGTAATCATACAATTATAATTAAAGACACCAGAAATATTTTCTTGTGCCCAGTCGCCATTGTCTAATTGGCGTGAGATAAGTAAATCTATGCCTCGTTGAATGGCTTGTTTTTCAGGTGCATCAGCGGCCTGTAAGGTAAGTAGTGCCCAAGCAGTGTTGACGACTTGGGAGGCTGCCGCTTGTGTGTAAACCATTTTTGCGCAAGATTCATAGGTTTCTCCCCAGCCACCATCGGGCATTTGTTTGCTAATAAGGAAATCGCAGGCTTTATTAATGCCTTTAGTACGCAGTTCAGCATCAATGAAATCTTTGCCTTGTACTAAGGCTTCGACGGCGAACCACGTTGCGTAGGTAAAGCATACTGCCCAGCCGCCATACCAAGAGCCATCCTGTTTTTGTTGCTGAACAATAAATTGTAGACCACGCGAAATAGCGGCTTGTAATTCCTTGCTTTTATAGTCAGGGTAACGCTCTAGCATTTCTAATAGGGCGATCACGCAAGCTGCACTACACTCAGTCCAAGAGTAGTCGATCATGATGTCGGCAAATATCTCGGAGGGATTAAGTGCTTCTAGCCATTTAGGTGCACGGCTTAGTTCATAAGTTGGCCAGCCACCATCTTTATTTTGGTATGAAAGAATAACATCCACGGCTTGCTTGATGCGTTCGTCACTAATGCTGGTTTTTACTATGCCGGTTTTATGTGCTGCTAAGGTGGCACTTAGACCTTTAGCCGTACAGTCAGCGACAGGCCAGCCTTGTTCTGCGGTAGAAAAAGGCCAGCTACCAATCATAGGGTGTCGAAAAAATTTTTGATGCGTGGCATGCTCAGAGAGAATTTGCATATTATCAATAAATTGATAACTTTTATTTAATGTCTCAGGGAATGACAGTCCTAAATCACTTTCCAGCATAGCCTTAGTAGTAAAGGCAACATCCCAAAGTTGTGAGCCATTATAACCGCTCATTTTCATACCATCTTCAGCAACCCATAAATAGTCATACCAGCGGGCAACGTGTTTTTTAAAGGGTTCTGAATCTTTGCCATAAGCATGCCAGATACAGATAGAGTTTATGGCTTTGCTAACAGGGCCTATATTAAGATATTCAGTTTGCGCATCTTCAGCATTAATATACTTTAAAAGATAGTCGCTGGCTTTGTCTCTTAGCCATTGCGGTCTGATTTTTTCGTAGCCATTGGTGAATAAATTCATCCATTTTAAAACGGGAGATTGTTTGGTGTAGCAATCTTTTTCACAAACTCTATCTCTTTGTGCTGGCCAGTTGATAGTATCAAAATCTTCGTTATAAATTTCTTTTCTTAACGAGAGAATTAAGTCATTTTCAGGCACTTGGATTTGGTGTACTTGGCAATAAGCCATTGGTAAATACACCATGCGGCTATGACACCAATAACGAGAAGGGTGTATTGGTAGCCATTTTGGAAATAGCCACATTTCTGGGAATAAACTATTAAAACCATCCCAGTGATATAAATTGAGTATCGCTAAGTAAAATTTCCCCCAAGATGGAATGGTGGCAGCACCACCATTTTCTTTAATCCAAGTGCTAGCTTTCACTAAGCGAGGATCTTGTTGCTGGACACCTAGTAGACGCAGTGATACATACTGCATGACGGTGCCAAACATGGTTGGTTGGCCTTCAATGTGCATCCCCCAGCCACCATCCGACTGTTGGTGGTTGAATAGATATACCTGCATCATTTCTCTGTGCGGACGCGGGAAAGGGGTCTTGGTGATATAGGATGCTATCAATAATCCAGGTAGTAAAAATAGAGGGCCGCCATAATCACCAGGCCAGTGGCCTTCTTCAGTTTGTAGTTGGCTAAAATGGTGCATGCCCTTAATAAGACTATCAATTAAAGCTTGTTCTTTTTTGCTGGATGCTTTGGGTCTTTCGCCCGTGTAGCGGTAACTGTTTTTTACCAGTGCTTGATGCCTAAAAACTTTATCAGCTGAAGTAGGGTTGATGTTGCGATCAAATGCAAAATCATCATTAAATGCACGCATGTCTTGTTCGGTAAATGACTGTACATTATCTAAATGGTCGTCAATGTTTTGTGAGCTAGGTTTGTATGCCCAGACTTGACGGCCATTTTTGGTCAGTAGTTTCCAGTGATTCCAGCTTGATTTATTTTGCGACATGGTGGCTTTATTCAGTGCGCTTTAGTTTTATTGGTTATATATTGTTGTGTGTATTGTAACAATAATAGACGTTGTTATTATACAACAAGTGCAACAAAATGTGATCTAATGCGCACAAAAAACATTTTATTATTAAGGTTGTTTGTTATATACTGTTTTAAATCAATTAGTTATTGTTGTTTATATCTTTTTGATAATATAAGATTATTGATTAATGTTGAAATAAAATACGCTGCCTACTATACTGAAAGCATGAAAAAATTAATTTTTGTTGTTTTTTTACTACTTTTTGCTCAGGGTGTTGCTGCTCGATCAATGGATGACCGTGTTTCAACGATTGAGGAAACTTGGGCTGAAACGAGTGCATCCGAATCTACCTCAGAACGTAAAAATATTTTTTTACAGCTAGCGGATGATATTACCGAAGTGGTTAAGGCTTTCCCTAGTAAGGCTGAGCCACTTATATTAAAGTCAGCCATTTTATTGACAATGGCTGAGGATGCCTCAAGTTTTGTAGCGCTGGGTTTGGTCAAGCAGGCCAAATCATTACTGGCAAAAGCGATTGATATTAATCCTGAAGCACGTAATGGGTCTGCCTTGGTCACTATGGGGGTGCTATATTATAAAGTGCCTGGCTGGCCGATTGCTTTTGGCGATAATAAGGAAGCTGAAAATTATTTATTGCAAGCGCTGGAAGTGAGCCCAAACGGTGTTGCTAGTAATTATTTTTATGCTGAATTTTTACTAGAGCAAGGCGAAAATGAACAGGCTATCAGTTATCTTAATAAAGCGATTGGTGCTAAAATTGATCCTAATAACACCTCATTTAAAATTAAAGTAAGACAAAAAGCTAAGGCAAAAGCAGCGTTGGAAAGTTTGTCGTAATTATTTTTGATTGTTAATAACTTCAGTTATCTTTTTAAATTACATCTGCTTTAATGAACTTATGGTTCGCTACGAATGAGTCTTCTTGTGACTTGATTGCATTGATTTGTATATTCATCTAATTTTATTTGTCTCTCCTTAATTGTCTCTAGGCACTTGGAAATAAATAAGCATCCAATATTTAGGCAGGCTTTTTGTTTGTCATTAGTGCTGTAGCAATAGGCGCATAGCAGGCTACGTAACTATTGCTACAGTACTGATGACGGACAAAAAAACCAGTAAAGATGGATGATTATTTATTTTCAGGTGCCTTAGTTCCTCGTTTTATCAAATTCCCATCTTTGGAGCATACTTTGCTTAGTTTAAGAGTATGAAATTTATAATGAGTTAATTGTGTTGAAAGTAAGATACTGGCTATCCGCAACTTGAGTTGTGATTGCTTGGGGTGTATCTACTGCTGAAATGCTTATTTCAGGTATGATAAATTATTTCTTTAATGGCACCTATAGGGTGCAATGCATGCTTTTTGTGGTGCAAAAAACGGAGCTATTTTTTGTTTTTTCTTTATTGGCCTATTTTTCTAAAGTTGATGTCGCGTATGTTTACTAAGCGATATTTTCGACCAAAATTTGTTTTTTTTGTTGGTGGTATTATTATTCCCGCAATTCTATTGCTGCGAATAATTGTCCTGTTTTTTCAAATTTTAGATTATGTTTTGTTTCCTGGTTTCTGGCGTACAGACGTTAAGCAACCTCTGTTTATTTTAAGTAATCCTCGCAGTGGCTCAACATTTTTACATAGGATGTTGGAAAAAGATGAGCAGTTTACCTACCTGACCTTATGGCAATCACTGTTTAATTCTATACTTCTCTATAAGTTGGTGATATTTATTACCAATTTAGATAAACAAATTGGCGGTCCATTGGCGTGGGCGATGGAGAAAATTGACAGACATTTCTTTAAGGGCTGGGATGGTTTGCATAAAGCTGGGCTTAGATATTCTGAAGAAGATGAATTTCTCTTTGTCAGTGCTTTTTTAGCACCTGGCTTAGTCCTGTTTTTTCCATATTTGCATGAAGTTTCTAGTATCTATTCAATTGATACCTTACCTGAAAAAGCACGTAAAAAGATTGTTAGCAATTTTCGTTTATCGGTGCAGCGTCATATTTATGCAACAGGAGGCGCAACATTTCTTGCCAAAAATGCAGTGGCAGGCGGGCGCTTAGGTATATATCAGGAGGCTTTTCCTGATATGCGCGCTATCTATATACACAGTGATATACTTAAATCTGTTGCTTCATCCCTGAGCGTCTTTACTAAGCCTTGGTCATTTCACTCGCCAGACTGCTTTCAAAGAAAGTATGAAAGCATGAGCGTGGTGGAAATGGTACGCACTAATTATCAGGGAATTATTCATCATCAGCAGAAATTTAACCCTGAAAATGTGATTGATATTGAATATGATGATTTAGTGACTGAGCCAGAAGTGACCGTAAAATCTATCTATCGATATTTTGGCTTATCTCTGAGTGATCAATATCAAAAACGATTGACTGAAGACTGTATTGCTGCGAAATCCTATAAAAGCACCCATGTGTATGCGGTTGAAGATTATGGCTTTTCTAGCGAAGAAATTGAGCGATATATGTATGGTCATGTAAGCAAATATGAAGTGCTTGGAATACCGCAAGTAAAGCCATTAAATTGATATAAGCGCTGTTAACTTATCTTTATAAACCTAAACTTACAGAACACAACATGACTAAGCAATCAGCATTACTATTAGAAAAATTCCTTGATTGGTGGAGTAGCAAAGTATTACGTTTTGCTTGGCTGGTTATTGTGCTATTTATTCTTATTTGTGCGGCTAGCTTACAGTTCACCATTAATAACTTGGGGGTCAATACCGATACCTCGACACTATTATCACAAGATTTACCTTTTCAAAAGAATCGTGCTCGTTGGGAGCAGGCTTTTCCGCAAGATGCCGCGAGTATTCTATTAGTCGTTGAATCACCTACTGCCGAGCAAACTAGCCTAGCTGCAAATGCATTAGCGAAACGTTTGACTGCTAATACACAATTATTTGAATATGTATATATCCCAGATGATAACGCTTTTTTAAAGCAACAAGGTTTGCTGTATCTTGAATTAGATAAATTAGACGATTTAGCAACTAAGTTGGCAGATGCACAGCCTTTTATCGGTTATTTATCCCAAAATTATCATTTACAAGGTTTATTGGAAATCCTAGGGACTGCCTTGGAAAATACCGATGATGATTTGCCGATGGATCTCAATCCGCTATTAACAGAGATTGACGAATCACTCATTGCAGTGCAATCCAATCAGCCACGTTATTTATCTTGGCAAAAATTGCTTGCTGTGAATGAGGTAAATGACAGAAATACTTTACGTAGTATCGTGAGTGCCAGACCTATTGCCGATTTTAATAGTTTGCAGCCTGCTAAGCAATCAATGGACTTTGCTCGCAAAATGGTTAAGGCAATTCAAATGCAAGATCCACAAGTGCATATTCGCATTACTGGAAAAATAGCATTGGAAGAAGATGAAATGCGGGTGCTTGCTGAGGATACCGTCTATTCAGGCTTGTTTGCACTTGCTTTAGTCATTATTGTGCTATTGATTGGCTTACGTTCAATTAAATTAGTATTGTGTACCTTGGTCGCACTGATAATGGGGCTTATTCTGACAGCTGGGTTTGCAACGGTTGCGGTTGGGCATTTGAATGTGCTTTCGGTTGCTTTTGCGATTCTCTATATTGGTCTAGGGGTCGATTTTGCCATTCATATTTGCCTGTGTTTTCGGGAATGCTGGGAGCACCATATGACCAGTGAGCAAGCGATACGAAAAAGTGTCCGTATTCTGGGGTCATCGTTGTTCTTATGTGCCTTGACAACTTCAATTGGTTTTTTTGCATTTATTCCCACTGACTATGAAGGTGTATCTGAGTTAGGGCTTATTTCAGGTGGCGGCATGTTTGTTGGTCTGATCGTATCGCTTACTTTATTGCCTGCCTTACTCAAAGTATTTGCAATCAAAAAACTACCTCACACGCATGCAACTAAATTACCAAGCTGGATAAGCACTTTTCCTTTTCGGTATGCGCGAGCGATTCGTTATACCTCTTTTTTATTGGCTATTGCGGCTGGCTTCTCACTTAATTATATCTATCTTGATTCCAACCCTGTTAATTTACGCGACCAGAGTAGCGAGTCAGTGCGTGCTTTCAAGGATTTATTGCAATCTAAAGATAGGTCGCCTTTTGTATTGATTGGCTTAAGTGACTCATTAGAGAGTGCTGAAACGTTAGCGGTCAATGTTAAACAGCTGCCTGCGGTAAATAAAGTCATCACTTTAAAGAGCTTTGTCGCAAAAGATCAAGAAGAAAAATTAGAAATTATTGATGATTTAAGTATTATTTTAGGAGCAGATCTAGGTAACTTTGATCGACCATTAGAAAAAGCAGATTCACGTCAAGGCTTACTCGATTTACACGCTAACATTACGACAGCGTTAACAAAGCCAGTAGGGAAAACTTCGCCTGAATTATTACAAAAATTACAGCAAGATATTAATACATTCATTGCGTTTGCAGATGCAGCAGAAACTCCAGAAGCTAAAGAAGCAAGCTACCAGCAACTTGATAATAATATTTTAGGCCTATTTCCGCATACTATGCAGCGACTGAATGCCAGCTTAAGTGCTTATGAGTTTAGCTTAAGCGATATTCCAGCGTATATTAGAAATAACTGGGTCAGTGCCTCAGGGATTTATAAAGTCATTATTGGCCCAAAAAAAGACTTAAATATTGCTGAAAATTTATCTGAATTTGCAATGCAAGTACAGACAATTGATGACTCTGTTACGGGCCTGCCTGTTTCAGATTTGGCCGCAGGTGAGGTGATTGCTAAAGTCTTTGTTCAAGCCTTTACAACAGCCTTTATTGTTATTTTTGTGGTCTTGTTACTTATTCTCAAAAGCTTGCGCAATACATTGTTGGTCATTTGGCCATTATTATTAGCTGGTTTGTTGACTGCCGCTACGAATGTCGTCTTAGACAATCCCTTTAATTTTGCCAATATTATTGCATTGCCTTTATTAATGGGAATGGGGGTCGATAGTGGTATTCATATCATGCATCGAATTAATGCTGGCCTAGAAGCGAGCGAGCACTTATTGCAAACCAGCACTGCTCGTGGTGTATTTTTTAGCTCCTTGACCACATTATTGAGCTTTACTAGTTTAGCCTTTACCAATCACCAAGGTATTGCCAGCATGGGATTATTATTGGCAATAGGTATTTCATTTACACTTATTTGTACTTTAGTTGTTTTGCCTGCATTTAGTGTTAAGCGCGTTACTCTATAGTCTCGTAGTGCGAAGTATAATATTTATCTTGATTCACCTTTGGAGACTGTATTGAAAATCGTATTTGTTGCAGATAATGTAGATGGTGAAAAGTCAGGTGGGGTTGTCTCTACAAGGCGATTTATTGATTATTTTAAAGAAACGGATGAACTCACTGTCGTGAGCACAGGGAAGCCAGAGCAAAACAAAATTGTCTTTCCTGCATTTTATATTCCTTTTGCCAAAAAACAGATGCAAGCAATGGACTTTCTTTTTGCTTGGCCCAATAAAAAAGTACTACGAGCAGTGATTCAAGATGCTGACTTGATTCATATTCAGTTTCCCTTTTTTTTAGGGTATCA
>CAZXJK010000068.1:0-11235 GCA_964640895.1 uncultured Methylomonas sp. | reverse complement strand
TAAGGTGACCTTACCGTGGCCTTCTACACGAGATACCGGATCAACAACTATCCTTCGCTGAAAATCAGGGAAACGGAGCTTAGCGAAGTGATGATTTTTAGTCCCTGATAGGCGACAGGGCAATTTGCTGATTCGACGTGTGCTAGCAGCACGCGAGAGGAGCAAGAATTGCATTCCGAATAGCCGTCCAGCCATTTGAGGTAGTCATGACGGAGCTGCTTTTGTGCGCAGTCGTTACGGACGCAGGGCGTTCAGGGCATCCCCCATTCGCTGCGTAGGTGAACGAATTCAGGTGACAGGAGTCCCTGAATTTCGTGAGGTAGCATGGCGCGCCTGTTTAGCTTGTCCTTATTTTTAGCTGTTTCAAGATTTTCGTACATTGGTCGATACCTTATTATTAGGTTAAATATACGTGCAATGTTGGCTTTATTTAATTATGATACATTACTAATTTAGGGGATTAGCATAGATAGTTAGCTTGCTAGAGTCTAAGATTGCAAGTCTTGATATCCTGCAAAAAGGCACTATATTTTTATACTAAGAATTTTTCTGTTTTGTTATTTACTTAAAAAACTTGAAGTAGCTCAAAGAATGGAAGCAAACTTCCTTTCTGGCTAGTGGTTTCATGTATTATGAATGACAAGATTTACTATTAATGTTTGTTTGGAGAAAGTAATGGCGAGTGTATTAGCAGTTGATGATTCTGCATCAATGAGACAAATGGTTTCTTTTACATTAAAAAGTGCCGGATACACAGTAGTTGAAGCAGTTGATGGCGTGGATGCTCTAGCTAAAGCGCAAACGCAAAAATTTGATTGTGTGGTAACGGATGTCAATATGCCGAATAAAGACGGCATTACCTTAATTAAAGATTTACGTGCTTTACCTGCTTATAAATTTATACCAATGCTGATGTTGACGACAGAATCAGGTATGGATAAAAAGCAACAAGGTAAAGCGGCAGGGGCGACGGGCTGGATAGTAAAGCCTTTTAATCCTGACCAATTATTAAAAACAATCAAGAAAGTATTAGGTTAGCCGATAGAGTATTTAAGGTTGTGCAATGGCTAACTATCTATAGTTATATATCATGTTCCGCATAGTTTAAGTAATATATTCGATGGGTTTGTTGCGCAATTAAATTGTTAGGCTTCACCTATCCTTTGAATATTCAAGTTTGTAGATTAAGTGACAGTATTTATTTGGCTAGTGGTTTTGTTGTGTCGTCCTGCTTTATATATTTTAGGGTAAGGGAGCAGGAAATAAATAATCGTCCGATATTGGGTAGGATTTTTGTTTGTCTTTAGCGGTGTCGTAACGGGCGCGTAGCAAGCTACGTAACTGTTACGACACCGCTAAAGACGGACAAAAAGACCAACAAGATTGGATGATTATTTTTTTCCATCTCCCTAAGGATGGTGTTTGTTACTTCATTTACAGTGTGCAGGTTATTCAATGTCTATTGATATGGCGCAGTTTCACCAAGTTTTTTTTGAAGAAAGCTTCGAAGGCTTGGATATAATGGAATCAGGGTTATTAAACCTGGATATGGGGGATGTAGACTCTGAAACGATTAATACTATTTTCAGAGCTGCACACTCAATAAAAGGGGGCAGTGGTACTTTTGGTTTTAGTTCGGTTGCTAATTTCACTCATGTCATGGAAACGTTGCTGGATGAAATGCGCGATGGCCGCCGACAAGTGACTCAATCAGTGGTAGATGTATTGTTAGGTTCTGTAGACTGTTTGCGTGAAATGATGACCGCAATTCAGGATGAGAGTGAAGTTGATGATCAGCGTGTCGCGGAGCATAAACAAGCTTTAGACGTAGAGTTGAATAGTACTGGCGAAGCCACTGCGGCTTCTAGCCCCGAACCAGTGACCGAAGCACTAGAAACCAGCTCGGTTGTAGTGGATGATTCTGGACAGCAAGGTTGGAAAATTTCTTTTTGTCCCCACACTGATTTGCTTAAAACGGGTAATGACCCAGTACGCATGTTTCGTGAATTGGGGGAGCTTGGCGAACTAGAGGTTATTGTTGATTTGCAAGGTGTCCCTTCATTATTCGACCTAGACCCCGAAGAGTGCCATTTATCTTGGACCTTAATTATTAAGGGTGATATTGCAAGAGAAGGAATTGATGATATTTTTGATTGGGTTGAAGATGAATGTGACTTATCATTGCAGGCTTTATCTACCCCTCAACAGGGTGTTCAAACTACACCAACAGTAGAAAAAAATACAGAAGGGACTCAGCAAACCAGTGCTCCAGTCATTGCAAGTCCCGTTGCTGCAACATTACCTACCTCAGAACAGCAGTCTGCTATAGCAGAACCTTCTAAAGCTCCCTCCAAAGCAAAAGCAAAGAAACCCGCGACTAAAGCTAAAACTTCCAGCTCTATTCGTGTTGATACTGGCAAAATTGATACTTTGATCAATATGGTTGGAGAGTTAGTTATTACTCAATCTATGTTAAGTCTAGTGGGTGAGCATTTTTCTTTGGATAAAGTGGACCAACTTAAAAATGGCTTAACACAATTAGAGCGACATACGCGGGAATTACAAGAAAGTGTCATGAATATCCGCATGTTACCAATTAGTTTTGTCTTCAGTCGTTTTCCACGCTTAGTACATGATCTTAGTAGTAAGTTAGATAAAAAAATTGAGTTAAAACTGATTGGTGAGCACACCGAAGTTGATAAAACCGTGGTCGAATTGATTAGTGATCCTTTAGTGCATTTAGTGCGCAATAGCTTGGATCATGGTATAGAAATGCCGGCTGATAGATTGGCTGCAGGCAAACCGGAAACTGGAACGGTGACCTTAGAAGCTTATCATCGTGGCGGTAATATTGTTATTGAAGTCAAAGATGATGGTAAGGGGCTTAATAAAGATGTGCTGCGTCAAAAAGCGATTGAAAAAGGCTTGGTAGAGGAAGGGACGGTTCTGACGGATAAGCAGTGTTATGATCTGATTTTTATGGCGGGGTTTTCAACTGCTGCTGAAGTGACAGATGTTTCTGGGCGTGGTGTAGGGATGGATGTGGTACGCAGAAATGTTCAATCCTTAGGTGGTAATATCGAAATTATTTCTGAGCTAGGGGTAGGCTCGACCATGGCTATTCATTTACCGTTGACCTTGGCCATTTTAGATGGTCAATCGATAGCAGTGGGTGATGAAACCTATATCGTCCCATTGGGTTCAATTATTGAGTCGATTAATATTACCGACGATATGATTAATCGTGTTGCCGGTAAAGGTGAGACTTTCCGTTTACGTGATGAATATTTACCGGTTGTACGCATACATGATGTTTTTCATGTCGAATCAGCTAAAGCAATTAATTTAATAGATGGTCTAATGGTTGTCGTTGAAGGCCAAGGGGTGCGCTGTGGTTTATTTGTAGATGATTTATTAGGCCAACAACAAGTCGTCATTAAATCATTAGAAGCAAATTATCGATGTGTAGAAGGGGTATCTAGTGCCACCATTCTTGGGGATGGTTCTGTAGGGCTTATTTTGGATATTCCGGGTTTAGTGCGTTTATCAAATCAATAGTATGAAATAGTTATGGAACAAGAAGCTGTTATACCAGAAGATATAGACGAAAAACTTGAAAACTCGGTACAGTTTTTAAGCTTTACCTTGGGTGATGAAGAGTATGGTGTGGATATTTTAAGTGTCCAGGAAATACGTAGTTGGGAGCCCGTTTCCAGAATTCCTAATGTGCCGAGTTATGAAAAAGGTGTGGTTAATTTACGTGGGGCGATTGTTCCGATTATAGATTTACGTGAACGATTTAATTTGGGGCATTCTGAGTACACAAACTTAACCGTGGTAGTGGTATTACAAGCAACGCTGAGTGGGCAAAGTCGTACGATGGGTGTAGTGGTTGATTCGGTATCGGATGTCATTGATGTTGATAAACAAACCATTCAAAGTGCACCTGACTTTGGTACGAAAGTCAGTACCGAATTTATTAATGGTTTGGCATCGGTAAATCGGCGCATGTTGATGTTGTTAGATGTGGGGAAGCTACTTAAATTAGATGGTGTAAATGATGATATTGATGCGCATGGTGAGGAATATTGAAATGATGAATATTAATAAATTAAGTAGCGGGGAGAATTCATAATGAAAGTCAACATGCCTGTGACCGATCATGAAGTCATGATGAAAGAGGGGACTATTCTAGTCACCCGGACTAATTTAAAAGGGGTTATTACTTATGCAAATGATGCCTTTGTAGAAATAAGTGGTTATTCTTATGATGAATTGGTTGGTTCAAATCATAATATCGTACGTCACCCTGATATGCCTTCTGTGGCTTTTCAGGATTTATGGGCAACTATTAAAATTTTACGGCCTTGGCATCAACTGGTTAAGAATCGAACTAAATCAGGTGATTATTACTGGGTAGAAGCACATGTGACACCAGTTTATAAGAATGGCATACCTGCGGAATATCTTTCGGTGCGTTATGCGCCAAGTCGCGCACAAATCAATGAAGCAGAGACTTTATATCGGCAATTAAATGCTAGTCGTGCAACGACAATTAGGCCAGCGGGTATGGCAAAGGCGGTATTGGCAATCAAAGAAATGTCGCCTAATAAAAAAGCAGCTATTATTGCAACTGCATTTTTGTTGCCAAATGCTTGGTTAATGAAGCAGCTTTTTGATAATCAGCAAATGTTGCCATTAGCGATAGTCGCTGCTTTAGCTACCTTAGCAGTTGTCATTGGTTATAAATTAATCAACGATTTAACTGGAGCACTTAAAAGTGCGACTAATACTTGTTATCAAATGACCGATGAAAATTTTAGAAATATCATGCCGATTGATCGTAATGATGTCGTTGGCGATTTCTATCGATCTCTATATGGTATGCAAGTTAAACTAAATGCTGATTTATCTTATGCTAAACAAGTTGGTAATGAGTCTTTACGCATTAAACAAGCATTGGATAATGTTAGCTCCTGTGTGATGGTAGCGAATAATGACTTAGATATTATTTATATGAATAATACTGTCACTAGCATGTTTAAGGATGCTGAACCAAAAATTCAACAACAATTGCCGCATTTTGATGCCGATAAGTTATTGGGTGCTAATATTGACCAATTTCATAAGAACCCTGCACATCAGCGTGGTTTGTTGCAACACCTAGACAGCACCTTTAGTTCAGAGTTGCTGATTGGTGGCTTGACGATGGGCTTTGTTGCCAATCCTGTATTGAATGCGGAAGGCACTAGGACCGGTATTGTGGTCGAGTGGTTAAATAGAACGCATGAAGTTAAAATCGAGCAAGAAATTGCTGATTTAGTGGGAGCTGTACAAGCAGGAAACTTATCAAGCCGTATCGAAACGGCAGATAAAGATGGCTTCTTTTTGAAATTAAGTGAAGGCATAAATGATTTAACGGATGGTATTGAGGCTGTATTTGGTGATGTCAATAGCGCTATGCAAAGCTTGGCTAATGGTGATTTGTCCAATCACATTACCAATGACTATGATGGTGTTTATGGCGAGTGTAAAAACAATATCAATAGCACCATTGAAAAACTGAGTTCAATTGTTGGGCAAATTAGAGAATCGTCCGACTTTATCAATAATGCTTCGCAAGAAATTGCTAGTGGTAATAATAACTTATCTGAACGAGTAGAAACGCAAGCTTCTAGTTTACAAGAAACAGCCTCCAGCATGGAGGAATTAACCAGTACTGTCAAAAACAATGCTGACAATGCTCAGCAAGCTAACCAGATAGCCAGCACGGCAAGAGCTTTGGCTGAAAAGGGAGGGACTGTGGTGACTTCTGCTGTCAATGCGATGGCTGAAATCAATGAAAGTAGTAATAAAATTGCTGAAATCATTGGGGTGATTGATGAGATTGCCTTCCAAACTAACTTATTAGCTTTGAATGCTTCAGTGGAAGCTGCGCGAGCAGGTGAGCAAGGGCGTGGTTTCTCAGTGGTGGCAACTGAAGTACGTAACTTGGCACAACGCAGTGCAACGGCAGCGCGAGAAAGTAAGGTGCTTATTCAAACCAGTATCCAACGCGTACGTTCTGGTACTGAATTTGTTAATGAAACCGGTACCGCTTTGAATGAGATTGTGGGGGGAGTGAAAAAAGTAGGCGATATTATTTCTGAAATTGCCGCTGCCAGTATTGAGCAATCACAAGGGATAGAACAAGTTAATCAAGCGGTAGCACAAATGGATGAGATTACGCAGCAAAATGCAGCGTTGGCAGAAGAAGCTTCGGCAGCCAGTGTCTCAATGAGCGATCAATCTAATAATATGACGAGTTTGTTGCAATTCTTTAATACAGGTGGAGGTTCAGTAGCAAATATTGCAAGTGCTGCACTGGTGGCAACAGCACCGATTTCTCCGACTCCTGCAAAACCAACACTGAGCAAACCTCAGGCACAAGCTATGGCGAGTAAGTCATTTGTGGCGACAGGTGAAGATGATGAGTGGGATGAGTTTTAATGTAGGTATGAATTTATTCACATAAGTACACAATGCAATTATTAGGAAGTAAACATTATGGCCAGTGACGCTAAGGTTAATCAATCGCATAAAAATGCGCAATATTTGACTTTTGATTTAGCGGGAGAAATGTATGGCGTTGAAATTTTAAAGGTGCAAGAAATTAGAGGCTGGGAAGCAGTGCGAGATATTCCCAATACGCCTGACTATATCAAAGGCGCATTAAATTTACGGGGTGAGATTGTGCCCATTGTGGATTTACGGATTCGCTTTGCGATGGGGAATGTTGAATATACTCCAGTGACTGTTGTGATTGTATTATGTGTTGAAACGACATCTGGCAGTAATATCATGGGTATAGTGGCTGATGCGGTGGCGGATGTTTTGGATATTAATATATCTGATATTAAAGAAAAGCCTAATTTAGGTTCTAAAATTGATACCCATTTTATGCGTGGCATGTATGTGGCAAAGGATCGTATGGTGATGCTTTTGGATGTGGATAAATTACTAAACCCTGATGAGTTTGAAGGTATGACAGGTTTAGCATGAGATTAGGATTAAGATGAGTACCCGGATTGTTGCCATTATTAACCAAAAAGGAGGCGTTGGTAAAACGACTACTTCAACTAATTTAACGCATGCGTTAGCCAAAATGGGTAAAAAAGTAACTGTTATTGATTTAGATCCACAAGGGCATTTAGCGGTTTCTCTTGGGGTTACTTCGTCGCAAGTGAGTGGTATTGATGAAGTCATGTTGGGTGAAAAAAATATTGAGCAGCAAACTATTGCGGCACGAGATAATTTGCAATTAATTGTAGCAGGACCAAGATTACAGGAGATTGAGCAATTAACTGAAGGTGGTGCAAAACGTGGGGACTTGTTAAGAATAGCATTACATGAAAACTTGCAAGATCAAGATTTTGTTTTTATTGATTGCCCTCCGTCTTCAGGTGTTTTAGTTGCCAATGCATTATTTGCAACGGATGAAATATTAATACCCATGACCAGTGATTTTTTGGCTTTACAAGGCTTGTCACATTTAGTCGGTACTATTAAGCGCTTTGAAAGCGCATTAAAAAAACAATATAAAATTTCTTTGGTTATGGCGCGTTATGCAACGACTAGGCGGATTTCTAAAGAAGTGTTAAGTACTATGTTAAAACATTTCCCTCAACAGGTTTTGGCGACCGTTATTAGAGAAACCTCGCTATTGGCGGAATGCCCCAGTTTTGGGAAAACAGTTTTGGAATATCGACCTGGAAGTCGTTCTGCTAGAGACTTTCGTAGTTTGGCTGAGGATTTCCTTGCAGGTAAGGTGATGAAATGACGACAAAAAATAAAGAGAGTTTAATTGGTTATGACCCGTTAGCGTGGATGAATGAGGAGCCTGAGGGTAGTCCCGATGATGCTCCTACTGAAGCATCTGAGTCGGCAGCGGCGGAAGTCTTAACATCGCCTGATGTTGGTCTGCAGGAGCTTAGTGCTGAAATAAAGAGTGAGGAACTCATTACTGAACCTGATATACCTGAAAATCAGCCAGATCCTGTCGTAAATGATGTATCGCTTGATAGTTCAAAAATTAGTTTGGATGCAAGCTTAAATATTCAGAATGTTGTTCATATGCAAGAACAGCTAATTAATGCTTTACATGGTAATGAGCAAATAGAAATTGATGCATCAGCGGTCAATTCTGTAGATACCGCTAGCATGCAATTATTGGTTGTTCTGAAACAAGAAGCCATTAAAAATAATAAAGAGGTCATTTTTGATTTTCCTTCAGATAGGTTTGTTGAGGCGGCTCAATTATTGGGGATTGCTGAAATGTTAGCAGTTGACCAAGCGGCGGCTGGATTTTTCTAATCAAGTATATTAAAGTTCAAGGATAATCATGGCTGAAAAACAACGGGAATTTGAATATACACGAGCTGACTTTGAGGAATTAAGGCAAATATCGAATAGCCACTCTGGAATTATTGTGACCGATGATAAATTTGATATGTTTTATTCACGTTTATCTAAGCGGATCAGAGTGTTGGGTTTGCCGAATGTTAAAGCCTATTGTCAGTATCTAAAAGAGAACGAAGCGACTGAGTTTACTACTTTTATCAATGCGATTACCACTAATCTGACTGCATTTTTTCGTGAAAACCATCATTTTGAATATGTAAAAGATATTATCATTCCTGAATTATTAAAGCGTAATCATGCTAATCGTGAAATTAAGGTTTGGTCAGCAGGCTGTTCTACGGGAGAAGAGCCTTATTCCATTGCAATGACTTTGTTGGAAAACCTGCCGACAGGCTGGATAGTTAAAATTTTAGCGACTGACTTGGATACCAATGTTTTGCAAACAGCGGCGAGCGGTGTTTACAGTGATGATCGCATTAGCGGATTATCCGTTGAGCAGCAAAAAAGGTGGTTTAAAAAAGGCAGTGGCGCCAATTCTAATAAGGTAAAAGTAAAGCCCGAACTACAAGAATTAATCCGTTTTAAACAGCTAAACTTAATGCAAGACTGGCCAATGAAGGGGCCGTTTGATTTTATTTTTTGTCGTAATGTTATTATTTATTTTGACCGAGATACTAAAGAAAGCTTGGTTAATCGTTATAGTGGTTTTTTGGCAACGGGTTCGCACTTATTAATTGGACATTCCGAGTCTTTACATCAGATTGAGACTGATTTTGATTTAATTGGTAATACCATTTACCGTAAAGTGAGGTAGTTTTAGTGACACATACTACACATGGACAGATAACAAACCCATCTGTGGAGGGGTTTGATAGCGTTAAGCGTTATTGGGATAAGCGCAATAATATTATGGCGGCTAAATTATTGCCTGGTGAATATTATGTCACTTTAGAAAATGAATTAATTACCACTGTATTAGGATCTTGTATTTCAGCCTGTATTTGGGATCCTATGGCTGGAGTGGGGGGGATGAATCACTTTATGTTACCTGAAACCTCTAAAGATCGTTTACGTTCAGGAGTAGAGTCGGTAGTCGGTAATGCAACTCGCTATGGAAATTACGCGATGGAGCATTTAATTAATGTTATTTTAGCGAGTGGTGGCAAGCGTAAAAATCTGCAAGTCAAATTATTCGGTGGTGGTAAAATCATTCCAACCATGAGCGATGTTGGAGCGCGCAATATTCAGTTTGTTTTAGAATATGTTGATGCGGAAGCCTTAAAATTACTGGCTCAAGATTTGGGTGATATTTATCCACGCAAAGTAAATTTCTACCCTAAGACAGGCAAGGTTAAGATGAAAAAAATTCAAGATATTCATAATGAAACTCTCGCTATTCGGGAAAGACGTTATGGGAGTAGCATTAAAGATATGCCAGTCGAGAGTGAAGTTGAATTATTCTAAAGGATGTGAGCAATGGAAAAAATACGTTTATTAATTATTGATGATTCGGCACTCATACGCACGATGCTGACTAAGATATTTGAAACTTCGGATGCCATTGAGGTGGTTGGCACAGCAGCTGACCCTATTATTGCAAGAGACAAAATTAAAAAATTACGTCCTGATGTTTTAACATTAGATATAGAAATGCCACGTATGGATGGTTTGACTTTTTTACGTAACTTAATGCGTTTGCGGCCAATGCCAGTGATCATGATTTCAACGCTAACTGAAAAAGGTGCAGCGGTTACTTTGGATGCTTTAGCTATTGGAGCGGTAGATTTTGTGGCCAAGCCTAAAGTTGACGTATCTAATACTTTGCAAAGTTATGCTGAGGATCTTATTGAAAAAGTGAAAGCAGCTGCTAAAGCGCATGTTCTCACTGTAGAAAGCTCTTCTGTTTCAGCACCTCAAGTAGCAAGAAAATTAAATGCTGATGCAATAATTTCGGCAACGGTATCTAAAAAACATTTTGCTACCACAGATAAAATTATTGCATTAGGTTCTTCCACAGGAGGGACTGAAGCTGTTAAAGCGGTCGTGAAAGATTTGCCTAAAACAACCCCAGCTATTGTGATTTCACAGCACTTACCTATAGCATTTAGTGCTTCTTTTGCTAAGCATGTCGATGATATAACTGAAATGACCGCTTGTGTGGCCGAAGATGGTCAGGAAATTAGAACAGGTAATATTTATATTGCGCCTGGTGATAAGCATTTATTAGTTGTTAGAAATGGTACGCGCTATCAGTGTCAACTAAATGATGGTCCTCCTGTTAATCGACACAAACCTTCAGTAGAAGTAATGTTTCGCTCGGTTGCCCAAAATGTGGGCAGTAATGCCATTGGGGTGATGCTAACTGGAATGGGAAATGATGGTGCTGTTGCTATGAAAGAAATGCTGGATGCGGGCAGTTTGAATGTGATTCAGGATGAAGCCAGCAGTGTCGTTTGGGGGATGCCTGGGGAAGCTTATCGACAAGGTGCGGCGCATTATATACAGCCATTAGATAAAATAGCGGCACAAATACTCGCTTTGGTTTAATTTAATTTTCAGGGGATCTGCATGTCACATTTTGTGAAAAAATTAATTTGGCCTTGTTTGTTGACTATCGGTACCTTATTTTTGCCCTTGTTGTTTACCACCGATATTCTTTATTGGCTAGTCACTCCAAGTTTGTTTTCTATGTGGTGTTTTATCATGTATCGAGCTCATCAAGAAAGCCTTATTGATGAGCAAGATAAGGCACTTGGAAATAAATAAGCATCCAATATTTTGGCAGGATTTTTGTTTGTCATTAGTGCTGTAGCAATAGGCGCATAGCAGGCTACG
>CAZXJK010000067.1:0-11358 GCA_964640895.1 uncultured Methylomonas sp. | reverse complement strand
CTTACACTTTTTTACTAAACTCAGTCAGCCTTTTATTTTCGGAGAATTCATTTTATGCGCTTTTTAATTTCTTACCCTCAGACTAACTGGGATTATGCTAAGTTTCGCTTAAACCGCATTATAAAAGGTAAAGATAAGTCAAATGATGTATTTACAGGTTCTCCCGGTGGCAAAATTCAATTGCTAGAACAACTTGAACCGCTCGGGAAATTTGAGTTATTAGATGAAATTTACCCAACCAAGCCCTTTGGTATGGAGTACGTCGCTGGCGAGGGCCTTTATTTCCTGACCGGGCTACCGTGTTGTGTTGATGGCACACCAGGTGATGAACATATTGTACGTTTGAATGATCAAGGCGAGATTGATTTAGTCATTAAACACCCGTTATTTTCACAATTACGTTCTTTACGTCGTACTAAAGATGGCTTAATGGTAACTTCTAGTGGTATTGATGCTATTCTTGAAGTGAATCTGCAAGGCGAGCTAATCTGGGATTGGTTTGGTACCGAGCAAGGCTATTCAACACGCTACGGCGGTGGTGAGCGTACTATTGACCGCAGCATCGACCATCGTAATCTATGCTACTCAGGTCGCTTACAAACTACTCATTTAAATTCAGCCATCATTGATCCTTATGATGAGACTAAAGTACTCACTATTCTTTTTTATCAAGGCGTGCTTGCTCGTATTGACAGAAAAACATTGGCTTTAGAAAAGGTGATTACCGACTTAAGTGGTGCACATCATATTCGCCCCCATTCCAAAGGTTATATGCTTTCAAATTCACGCAAAGGGGAAACACGCATTTTTGATCGCGATTTTCAATTACTCGATACCATTGCGGGAACTAATGCCTTATTTCCAGTTAAATGGGTGCAAGATACAATAGAACTACCGTCCGGCTCGCATCTAATTGCTGATTGTAATACCTTTAACCTACGTGAACGTGCAGCTAATGGACAGGAAAAAAAATATAACACTAAAATGCCAAATCGTATTTTCCAAATTGAACCTGTTGCTGATGACTATACTTTTAATGAATTAGCGCATACGCATTTTAAGTAAGGGACCAAGATTTAAGGACGAGCAAAAGGCCTTTCAGACTCGGGTTTTATTAAATTCTCGTTCCTTAACAATACCTAGAAGCATGCATCCCAACAACTATAGCGCTACGGAAACACCTATAATGGCTTTGACAGAACAACAAAAACAAAAGAAAGCAAAACAAAAAAAAATAAAACAAAAAACTCGAACCAAAGTTGATCAGTCACAGCAGTTGCAAGATAAAATAGCCGCTTATCTTGAATTTCCTTTATACGAGTGCTTGATTCCAAATAACTTATTTGAAGCAGGTATTGGCAACATTTTAATTTCCAGAGTTTCACCTCAGGGTGAAATAGCCGTATGTTCCTTTATTGTAGATGTGTATTGTTTAGGCATTAAGAAGGTATTGTTTAAAACCATGCCAATACCTGAATACGAAAATGTCTTTAAACTAGGTATCGTCAAATCACATGGTGATTATGCATTCTCCAAAATAAAGCCAGCCTGTGCCAAGAAACTGATTGAAAATGCGGCAGAATATGCCAAAGATTTAGGCTTCAGTACACACGAAAATTACCAAAGCGTTAAAACGATTTTTGGAGAAGAAAAGCTTGGTCGCTGCTGGACTCGATATCGATTTGGTAAAGATAAAATGCCGCACTATATCAAGGGGCCAAATGAATCCACAGCTGATGCCAATAGAATAGTGGCAACCTTAAACAAGTCCTGTGGTGCTGGAAATTTTCATTTTATGTTATAAAGAACGAGGATTTAATAATAGCCGAAAGTATGACGCAGAATTTTGGCTGCACAGTCGCGTTAGAAACACAGGCACATAGCTGGCTACGTAACTGTTTTTCTGGCGCGACTGTGCAGTTAAAAGGCAAGTCAGACTCGGGTATTATTGAATCCTCGTTCCTAAGTGTGCCCATACAAGAACCCCACCGCTCATATTATTTTATTCAGGTTGCCCCTTATAAATACCCATTGTTTAGCCGTGGATAAACTTTCCTCAAAACAATAACCATCACTGGAAAAACTTTTCAAGCCTTCAGCCTGAGTGATTTTATTCTGTACTGCGTATCTGACCATCATGCCGCGCGCTTTTTTGGCATAAAAACTAATAATCTTATATTTTCCGTTTTTATAATCTTTAAACACGGGAGTAATCACTTCATGGCCAATTAATTTTGGATTAACCGATTTAAAATACTCATTTGATGCCAAATTGACCAACTCAACAGCTTGGCATGCAACCATATCATGTTTAATCAACTCAGAAATTTTATCTCCCCAAAAAGCATACAAGTTAGCACCCCGTACATTGTCCAACTTAGTCCCCATTTCTAGGCGATATGCTTGCATTTGGTCAAGTGGTTGTAATAAGCCATACAGACCGGATAAAATTCGTAAGTGCTGTTGCGCAAATTCAACCTCATCAACGGCTAAAGAATCAGCTCCTAGTCCTTGATACACATCACCCTGAAAAGCATATAATGCAGGACATTGAATAGCTGAATCTAGTTGTGACCACTCTTGAAAACGCTGATAATTCAAATTGGCTAATTTTTCACTGACCCCCATTAGTTCTTGAATATCATCAGGAGTCAATTCTTGCAGTTGATCAATCAACTGTTGACTATCATCTAGCAATCTTGCTTGCGTGGCATTAACTGATGGGAAAGTTGCTTGCATATCCAGCGATTTTGCAGGCGAAATAAGCATTAACATTGAAGAGCCTTTACATTTGAATTGATATGCAAAGGAACGTGCATGGAATAACATCCCGAAGTTATAACGCAGGGAGGTTGTTTCATGCACGTTCCTAAAGAACTAACTCAGCATAATAATGAGTGAGGGATTAATATTATGACAGAAAAAAGCAAAGGTTAATCAAGCCCTTTAACATGACTCAAGTCTAAAGGATTACGAATGGGTTTACTAATATAATAGCCTTGCGCATAATCAACACCTTGCTGCTCCAGTAAACTTAAAATCTGTTTGTTTTCAACAAATTCTGCAATAATTTTTTTACCAAAAGCTTGTGATACTTCTGTTAATACTTTAACAAAAATTCTATCTTCTTCACTGACATCCATCTGCTTAACAAAAGAACCATCAATTTTCACATAATCTACGGGTAATGATTTTAAATAATAGAATGAAGAAAAACCAACGCCAAAATCATCTAAAGCAAAATGACAACCTAAGGCTTTAATTTGAGTAATAAGTGATTTAGCAGATAAAAAGTTAGATACGGCTGAAGTTTCAGTGATTTCAAAAATAATAAGTTCCGGTTTAACCCCTGGCTGACTTAAAACTTTCTCAATATGCGGCAGAATTTCCATATCATTCATAGATCGCCCTGATAAATTTACTGCCAAACGCGCATTATTACCTATTTTTTGAAATGCTAAATGTTGTTCTACCGCCTTTTTTAATACCAACTGATCAATTTGATTAATAATACCAAGTTGCTCAGCATGCTCAATAAAATCACCTGGCATCAAAATACTACCATCTGCTTTTTCAATTCTTAATAAGCATTCATAATGGCTAATCTGCTTCTGCTTAATATCCAGAATCGGTTGATAAAATAAGATAAATTCATCTTGCTCAATAGCTTGTTCAATAATATGTTTCCAGCGTAACTGTTCAGTGAGTAGAGCTTGATATTCAAATTCAGGGGAATAAATATGGTAACGTGCACGTCCGGTTTTCTTCGCTTGGTACATAGCCAAATCAGCATTGGCTAATAGTTCCTGCTGTGTTTTACCGTGCTGTGGATAGATAGCAACACCAATACTAAAACTAATAGGGTGTGGCTGGTCATTAATGGTGTAATTAATGTCTTTGATTGCTCGCAATAGCTTAGTAGTCAATGATTTAACACCCTCTTCCGTTGCAGAAGGCACAATCAAAGTAAACTCATCTCCCCCAATACGGCTAAACAAATCAGTTTCACGCACTTCCTTGCTTAACACCCGCGAAATAAGTTGCAATAATCTATCGCCAGCTTGATGGCCGTGAGTATCATTAATAACCTTAAACTGATCTAAGTCTAAATAAAATAATGCTATTTGTTCCTGGTAACGTTCAGCGACTGCTAACATGCTTTCTAGCTCATTTTGAAAATGGCGTCGATTGCTTAGGCCTGTTAACTGATCATGGGTTGCCATCCAGACTAATTGCTGATCCGCTTGATGCCTTTCCGTAACATCCACACCCAAGCTTAAAATAATGGGATCTTGATCTGAATTTTTTGCACGTAGTACTGTGTGAATCCAGTCTATATAAATAATATCCTCACTGTCTACCGACAGTCGCCCACTAAAACTAAATTCCTGATGCTTTTTTTGCAGCCTAAGTTGCATAAGTTTATGCAAATGTTCAATGTCTACATCAGGAATAAAGTCAGCAAAATTTTTACCAACCAACTCGCCTAAAGAAACGTTAAGATCATTTTGTCCTTCTTGATTAATTGATAATATATTACCCTGAATATCTTGGGTAATAATAATGATAGGAGCCACATCAATTAATTGACTAATAAAATCTCGCTCTTCTTCTAATTCTGAAGATTTTATCAGTAACAAGCTGTTATTACGTTTTATATCATTTTCTAAAACTTCTAACTCATGTACAACATCAGTTGCCGTCTGGGTTAACTGCGCCATTTCATCAGCAAAGAAAAACCTTTGTCGCGTTGCTATATTTTCCCGAAACTCTTGGTATTTATGCTCTACCAAAAAAGGTAATGCTTTAGATAGCTGCACTACCCTTGATAAGGCAAAATGTATATTGATAAATAATATAAAAATAACCCCCAAAAGTCCTGCCAACCCTGTTATGGCTAATGTAGAAAATTTCTTTTGTAAGTTATTATAATCATTGGTTATATCGTTAAGAATAACATAGTAAGGAGCTTGTTGATGTTCCGTGCTAATAGAAAAAGCACGAATTTCGTAATATTTGTTATCACGCTGATAGTCTAAAGCCTGTTGAGAAAAAGCTTTCAGCGGGTAAATTGAGCGTATTTGATGCCATAATCGATTGTTAATTTTTGCATGAGTTACTGCCGAAAATTCCATTTTATCCTCATCAACAATCACACCAATATCACTGTGTATGGCATTTTGGTAACTCAATAAGGTATCTGATAAAGACAAGGATATACTGAGAACACCAATGACCTCAGAGTTCAATAAAATTGGCGTTAGCACCTGCTGAAAACACCCTTGCTCACAAATAATCTGGTGCACAGGTAACTCTTGCAGCAAAACCGATTGTACTACTACATCCGTCGTGGCAATGTCATTGCCCCACTGTTTAACTATCGCTCCTTGTTGATTATAAAAAATGGCATTTTCCAAGCCCCATATAACCTGCCAGTGTTGCCAATATTGATCAAATAAGGGTACCAAAGCTTGATCTTGATGCACAGAAACATTATTAACCAATAAAATTGACTCAACAAAACGCTCTAAATCCAAGAAAGAGTCAGCGGTTAGAGCACGAGCAATATTAATTTGGTTTTCTTGGGCGACCGTTCTGCTACGCGCAAAATTATCCGCTGCTTGGCGATAAGCAAAATAAAAATAACCGCTATAAAGGGTAATTAATATAAGTCCAAAACCAAAAGCAAACTTCCACTTTAAGCTAATAAAATATTTGGGTTTAGGCATATTTAAAATCTAAAGGCCAACTGTAAAGAATAAATGTTCCAATCAAGGGCTAAATCCATCATATCTGGGTTATCCAATAAACTCACTGTTGAAGCACCATGAACGCGCTGATACTCAGCTCTAAGCATCCAAGCTGGCGTAATATCCCAGCGTAAACCAACCACAATATCTTGTGTAAACATCAAGTGTGCAGGCAAACCAGTTTGAGCATAAAATGCCCCCCCTTTTTTATCATCAATATCCTGTACAATTGAATCATAACGCAACGTGACTTGCAAATTATCTAATAAACGATAACCAGCTTGCACATACCACATCTCACTGACTGGTGATCCATCAGGCATGATGTGCGTTATACCTGTGGATTTATTCCAGTGTAAGCTATATTCACTGGCAAAACTGAACTTTTCACCATTATACTGTGCAGAAAAGATAAACGCATCAATGTCGACCTCTAAGCCAGCATAAGGATCAAAGCTGCCTTGTTCAGCATATTCCAGATTAACATCAGCATAACTCAGCGCAAAAACAAATGCCCCCCCCATTATTTCGTAATTTAATTGAGTAATAAAGCTGGGTTTTGACTTTAAATGACCTGGAACATTTGGATTAAACACAATTGCCTGCAATAATTCAGGATCATCTGCTTGCATCAAACCATAATTAAATTTAAAAGAAAAGTCACCAATAATAGAATTATAATCGGCATAAAGCTGCCCGCCATCCATAGAAACAAATAATGTTCTGGAACGATTGAAATAGGGTGACGGCAAAGAAATAGTGGGATGAGTAAAAGCAACATCACGAGTTTCATTATATAAGCCCCATGGGTTTTTAATACGCCCCCCACGAATACCTAACCTACCTTCTTGAAAATTTAAAAAAGTTAAATCTACAAAGGCAAAATCTAACGAGACATCTCCCCAGTCTCCAGTCCCTGCACCTGCCCGCCGATATAAACCTTGTACGGCAAAACTTAAGTTATTTAATGCCTGGTATGAAACATTTAGTCCTACTTCAGTTAAGCCGGCAGAAACAGAGTCCTTGCTATGCCCATAAACATGATTGCCAGATGTAGAAAAGAGGCCTTGGCTTAGAAAACCATGAAATTGAATATCATCACGCCAAATTTTCTGCAAACTTTGTTGCCATGATGTCTCTGTCAAGTCTGGCTCAGCATTTACTTCTTGAACACATACGGAAAAAAAAAAGAAAAAGAAGCCATAAAAAGATTTACGGAGCATCAAAGAAGTAAATATTTTCATCTTCAACCCTCCTATCAATATAACCAATAGAATTTTTGGTGGCTTTTATTTTTTCCAGCATTTCAGCAGTTGAATGCACTGTTACCGGGGGTTGACCTGTTCCTGTATAGGTCATTCGGTTCCATGTTCTACGCAGTTGGTGTGGAAACATTTGTAGCTTTTGTTTGACAAATGCTTTATGTACCTCGTTATCATCTGCCAATACAAACACGCGAATTTTTTCGCCATTAGGCCAATAGCGGGTACGCATACTAAATATTGAACGCAAATTGTTACCTGCCTGCAACTGCAAGACACTATCTGCATTAATAATTACTTCAACTGCAAAAAGTGACTGCGCAGGCAATAGTACAATAATACAGAGCAGAAAACGACTTAAGCATCGCTTCCTAATTTGCATAATTATATTGAAATAATGACTCATCATTATGCTTCGCTACCCACCTAGGTTCCCATTTAACATCATTTATAAGTATTTTTCTAAAAAGTTTATAACGGTATACTTAATTTAATAAGTGTAGTGACAATTTTAAATTTAATCTGGCTAAATTCGATTTTTTTACGCATCAATAGTATTAAGATTTAGAGCATTAAATTTGATTATAACGTAGTAGACACTACCATGACGTGAAACAACTCTCAATGCTAGTAAATAGCTAGATTTAGAGGCGCAAGTCAGTTGCCAATATAAATTATTTATCTTTTGTTAATCATAGACTTATAAATATAATTAAATAATATTATCAGAATTCAGGAGTCTAAATTTACACTACCTTAATTAAAATCTAAATGAGACTTGTAAGGCATAAATATTCCAGTCTTTAGCTATGCTCATAGCATCAGGGTTATCCAAAGCACTCACCATTGATGCGCCATGCACCCGATGATATTCAGTACGCACCATCCATGCTGGCGTTATATCCCAACGTAAGCCAACAACCCAGTCCTGAGTGTAACTCAGGTGGGCTGGTAGCCCTGTGCTTTGATGGAATTTTTCACCTTTTCTATCATTAATGTCTTGTACCGATGAATCATAACGTACTGACAATTGTAAATTATCTAAAATACGATAGCCACCCTGTATATACCAATGCTCACTAACGGGCAAAACGTCGGGACGATGACTAAAACCAGTAAATTCATTCCATTGATAGCTATACTCAGCCGTTAAACTAAAATACTCTCCGTTGAACTGGGCAGAAACAAAAATAGGATAAATATGCAGCTGTAAATTAGCATAAGGATCAAACTCTCCTTGCTCAACATAGCTCATATTAATATCAGCATAACTCAACGCAAAAATATATTTTCCACCTTGTATTTCATACCTTAGTTGCGTCATAAAGCTTTGTTCTGGCTGCAAGTGTCCAGATACACTTGGATCAGATGTTATTGCCAACAAAAGTTCCTTATTAGCATCCGCCATAAAACCATAATTGAATTTAAAGAAAAAGTCTCCTATAGAACTATTATAATCCGCATAAACTTGGCCGCCATCCATCGCTAACAGCATTGATCGTGAACGTTCAAAATATATCAATGGCAAAAAGATGGCTGGATGGGTAAAAGAAACGTCTCGTGTTTCGTTATAAAGACCCCAAGCATTTTTAATACGCCCACCCCGTACGCCAATTCTCACATCTTGTAAATTAATCAGGGTTAAGTCAACAAAACCATAATCTAAACTGACTTCACCTTCGCTACCAGTACTTTCCCCTGCACGTCGATACAAACCCTGCACTGCAAAGCCTAGATTATTTAAAGCTTGATAAGATACATTAAGTCCAACTTCTGTCAATCCGGCAGAAACACTATCCTTACTTTTTCCAAAAACATTATTACCAGAAGTATGGAATAATCCTTGACTTAAAAAGCCGTGAAACTGAACATCATCTTGCCAAGCTTTCTGATAAGGTGTCCAATCAAAGCCTTCTTCGGTGTTTACAGGACTTTCAGAATATAGCAGCACAGTTTCTGCGGCAAGCTCTTCGGCACTTGCTACATAAGAAAAAAGACATAAGCAGCACAAAATACTTTTTAGTATTAAGCCTCCGCTCGCTTGCATCTGCTTGTTTTGTCTATATATACTGCGCACGGTCACGACTGCGGATTTCTAATGGCGGACTTTTTTGGGTAAATAGTCACTCTCAGGCTCACTAATAAACAGTCATTTCAGGATCACATGCATCTGCCCAAGCATTAATCCCCCCCGTCAAATTATAAACATTAGTAAATCCCTGCTGATCAAGAAAATATGCAACTTGTTGACTACGCATGCCATGATGGCAAATAACAACAGTGGCTTGAGCTTTATCCAATTCAGCAATACGTTCTGGGATTTGTTGCATAGGCATTAATATGCTATTCGCTAATGCTGCTATTTCATATTCAAAAGGCTCCCGCACATCCAATAAGTAAAAAGTATTAGTGTTTTCTAGTAATTGATGCTGCAAATAAATAGGAGAAATTTCTTGTACTGCCATTTTGTCTACTCAATTTTTTATAAATTTTTAATAAAATGCTCTAATCTTTGCATTGCCTCAGTAATATCCTGCATGCTACTAGTATAGGCAAAACGCAGATAATGATTACAATTATTTTGTCCAAAATCTTTACCAGGTGTTACTGCCACACCTTCTACCTCTAATAATTGCTCAGCAAACTGCTGACTATCATTACTAAATGAACGACAGTCAGCATAGATATAAAATGCACCCGCTGGTTTGACAGGTATTTTAAACCCTAAACGTAATAAATTAATGTGCAAAAAATCACGTTTTTTCTCAAAATCAAGCCGTCTACGCTCTAGTTCCAACAAAGTATCTTCATCAAAGGCCGCTAAGGCAGCATGTTGAGAATGGCTTGAAGTAGAAATAAAGATATTTTGTGCCAGTTTCTCGGTAACTGATACAAACTGTTCCGGCACTACCAACCAACCAATACGCCAGCCCGTCATACCAAAGTATTTAGAAAAACTATTGATAACAAAAGCTTGCTCACTATATTGCAACACACTTGCTGTGCCAGGCTCATAAACTAAGCCATGATAAATTTCATCAGATAATAGTAGCCCCTGCTGCACATCAACAAATTTAACAATTTTTTCTAATTCAGACTTGCTAATAATGGTGCCTGTCGGGTTAGAAGGTGAGGCAATCAATACGCCTCTAGTCTTAGCATGCCAATGTTGCTGTACTAAATCTGCTGACAGTTGATAAGCTGTATCAGCATAAACAGGCACATATTTCGCGACACCCGCAAATAATTGAATAAAATTTTGGTTACAAGGGTAACTGGGGTCAGCCAATAAAATCTCATCGTCAGGGTTTAAACTTACTCCCAATGCAAGTAAAAAAGCACCCGATGCGCCTGGTGTGATAAAAATTCGCTCCGCAGGCACCTTGACTTGATATTGATCCCAATAAAATTGTGCAATCTTTTGCCTTAATGCAGGCAAACCAGCCGCTGGCGTATATTTGACTTGGCCTTTTTTTATATAGGCCAAGCCTGCTTCAGTAATTGGCTCAGGCGTACCATAATCCGGTTCACCAATTTCCATATGAATGATATGTCTACCTCCGGCTTCTAATTGCTTGGCACGACGCAATAACTCCATGACATAAAAAGGAGTTATTGCCTCCATACGCTTTGCTACTTGCATAATTATCTCGTTGAACCTTAATAAATTTTAGTTAATTTTAATTATTTTTCTTGCTTAATTATCATTATCCTGATAAAAATGCGCAGTTTTTAAATAATCAGGAGTTAATGGATGACCAACAGCACATCAGCTGACAGCACACCTTTTAATTTTACGCCTTATCCAGAAAAAGAAGGCGAAGAATTTATGAATGATGCGCAAAAAGAGCATTTTAGGGGCATTTTAACGAATTGGAAAAACGAGTTAATGCATGAAGTAGATCGTACTGTAGATCATATGCGTGATGATGCAGCCAATTACCCCGACCCAAATGATCGCGCATCTCAGGAATCTGAATTCAGTTTAGAGTTAAGAACGCGTGACAGAGAAAGAAAGCTTTTGAAAAAAATCGGTGAGTCACTTAAACTACTTGATTCTGATGACTACGGTTATTGTGAAGGCTGTGGTGTAGAAATTGGTGTACGTCGTTTAGAAGCTCGACCGACTGCAGATTTATGCATCGATTGTAAAACAACAGAAGAAATTCGTGAAAAACAAATGAGTTAATTGGATCATTACCAAGGCAGATGCTTAAGTTGCCATAAGATGAGGTAAATCGTAATAACTCGTAGAGTAATACTCTAATACTCGATGTTCCAGTTTTTAATGATTGCTTTTTTGAAACACAGAAAAATAAGGCGCTAGAGGGATAACAGCTTTCTGC